>NZ_QUJD01000011.1:0-89825 GCF_003480555.1 Blautia sp. AM29-29 | reverse complement strand
TGGTGCTATAATACATCTTGTCGTCAGCGAGATGACAAAAACTTAAAGAACATGCGGAAGTGCTGGAATTGGCAGACAGGCCAGACTAAGGATCTGGTGGTCATTGCGATCGTGTGGGTTCAAGTCCCATCTTCCGCATGAAATTTAAAAACTACATAACATGCGGAAGTGCTGGAATTGGCAGACAGGCCAGACTAAGGATCTGGTGGTCATTGCGATCGTGTGGGTTCAAGTCCCATCTTCCGCAGAACGAAAACCCTTGTGCATGCAAGGGTTTTTTCCTGCTCAAAAAAATCAGAGGAAATTCCTTTCCGGATCCCTCTGATTTTTTATTTTTCTTTTTTTCAGAATTTTCTCTGCAATTTCTGTTTTTACAGGTTCGGTCTTACAATCTTCGGTGTATAACCAGCCTCTTCCAGTGCTTTGACGATACGGTTCTTGTGATCGGTGCCGAATGCCTCCATTGTGATGCGGAGCTCTACTGCAGCGCTTCTGTTCGTGGTGAAGAACTGATTGTGGTCCAGTTTGATGACGTTTCCGTTCTCATTTGCAATCACCTGGGAAACGCGTACCAGCTCGCCTGGTTTATCCGGCAGAAGAACGGATACAGTAAAGATACGGTCTCTCTGGATCAGTCCATTCTGGATGACGGAAGACATGGTGATGACGTCCATATTTCCGCCGCTTAAGATCGAAACGATCTTTTTACCTTTGACATCCAGATGTTTTAATGCCGCCACAGTCAGAAGGCCTGAGTTCTCGACGATCATCTTGTGGTTTTCTACCATATCAAGGAATGCTACGATCAGCTCATCATCATCCACAGTAATGATCTCGTCCAGGTTCTGTCTTACATACGGGAAAATCTTGGATCCCGGTGTCTGTACTGCAGTACCGTCTGCAATTGTGCTGACAGGAGATACGGTCGTTACCTCGCCTTTTTCAAAGGAAGCCTTCATACAGGCTGCTCCGGACGGCTCAACACCGATGACTTTGATGTTTGGTTTCAGCAGTTTTGCCAGCGTGGAAACACCGGTAGCCAGTCCGCCTCCTCCGATCGGAACAAGGATATAATCTACGAGCGGAAGCTCCTGAATCACTTCCATAGCGATGGTTCCCTGGCCGGTTGCAACGGTCAGATCATCGAACGGGTGAATAAAGGTATAACCATGCTCTGCTGCAAGCTCGTATGCTTTTGCACATGCCTCATCGTACACATCTCCGTACAGAACAACCTCAGCACCGTAGCTCTGGGTACGCTCTACTTTGATGAGCGGTGTGGTAGTCGGCATTACGATGACAGCCTTTGCACCGTAGCATTTTGCCGCATACGCAACGCCCTGTGCATGGTTTCCTGCAGATGCGGTGATCAGTCCTTTTGCGCGCTCCTCTTCACTTAAGGTGCTGATTTTGTAATAGGCACCGCGCAGCTTATAGGCGCCGGTCAGCTGCATATTTTCCGGTTTTAAGTAGACTTTATTTCCCGTCTGCTCGCTGAAATATTTGCTGTAAACCAGTTTGGTCTCCTGTGTTACTTTTTTTACGATTTCAGACGCTTCCTCAAATTTCGGGAGTGTCAGCATTTCTTCTGCCATAGTCTTTTCTCCTTGTTGTCTTTTTAAGCATTCTCTTCGGATGTATGGAACAGTGCATTTACAAACTGGTCTGCATCAAATTTCTGCAGATCGTGGATGCTCTCACCCACGCCGATGTATTTGACCGGAATATCAAGCTCGGACTGGATGGCAACGGCGATACCGCCCTTTGCAGTTCCGTCCAGCTTCGTCAGAATGATACCGGTGACATTTGCCACTTCTGCAAACTGTCTTGCCTGCTGCAGCGCATTCTGGCCCGTGGTACCGTCCAGCACCACCAGCGTTTCCAGGTATGCCTCTGGGTACTCTTTTTCCAGAATCCGGTAAATCTTGTGGAGCTCTTCCATCAGGTTCTTCTTGTTGTGAAGTCTTCCTGCCGTATCACAGATCAGCACATCCGCATTTCTGGCTTTTGCCGCTGCGACTGCATCGTACACGATGGACGCCGGATCTGCTCCGTTCTGTCCGCCGATGATATCCACGCCGGCACGGTGCGCCCATTCCGTGAGCTGCTCGCCTGCCGCTGCACGGAACGTATCTGCTGCCGCAAGAACAACCTTTTTGCCCTGATCCTTCAGAAGGCCGGCCAGCTTTCCGACGGAGGTCGTTTTTCCGACTCCATTGACACCGATCACCAGTACTACCGATTTCCGGTTTTCAAATTCATAGGCCGTGTCGCCTACATCCATCTGTTTTTTGATGCTCTCGATCAGAAGCTGTTTGCACTCTGCCGGATCGGTAATGTGCTCTTCTGCCACCCGCTCTTTTAAGTGGTCAATAATTTTGGTCGTTGTATTGATGCCGATATCTCCCATGACGAGAATCTCCTCGATCTCCTCATAAAAATCGTCATCAATATTGGAATAGCCGCTGAAAATAGAATCAATTCCAGCTACAATGCTGTCTCGGGTCTTCGTCAGACCGTTGACAAGACGTTTGAAAAAGCCTACTTTCTCCTCCGCCATACCGTTCGCCTCCCTTTATCTTTTCTATCTTACTTCTTTCGTATTGTATCTTATTCATTTCTATTTGTCCAGTTCTCCCTCGATCAAATCGACAGAAACAAGGGTAGAAACACCCTTCTCCTGCATCGTGATGCCGTACAGACGGTCTGCCGCCGTCATCGTACCGCGCCTGTGGGTGATGACGATGAACTGGGTATTTTTTGTCAGCTTATGCAGATACTGCGCAAAACGCGTTACGTTGGAATCGTCGAGCGCCGCCTCGATCTCGTCAAGTAAACAGAACGGGGACGGCTTTAAGTTCTGGATTGCAAAAAGCAGCGCAATCGCGGTCAGTGCCTTCTCGCCTCCAGAGAGCTGCATCATATTCTGCAGTTTCTTTCCCGGCGGCTGGGAAATGATGCGGATACCTGCCTCGAGTACATCCGTGTCCTCCTCGAGTTCCAGCGTTCCCTTTCCGCCGCCGAACAGCTGGCGGAACACGCGGTCAAACTCTTTCCGGATCTCCTCGAATTTTTCCGTGAACTGCTTGCGCATACCGGCATCCAGCTCATCGATGATGCCCTGCAGTGTCTCTGCCGCCTTGACAAGATCGGTGTGCTGTGCATCGAGAAAGGCGTGGCGCTCCGAAATCTCTTTGTACTCCTCAATCGCATTCACATTGACAGAGCCAAGCTTCCGGATCGCATCTTTTACTTCCAGCACACGCCGCTTTAATTCACTACGCTCCGGAATCTCCTCCATCTGGAACTCTCTTGCGTGGCCCGGTGTCACTTCGTACTCTTCCCAGAGATACGAGGTCTGTGCCTCTTTTGTCTCCTCCAGCTTTTCTTTCTGGCTGTTCAGACGGAAGCACTCTTTGTCCATCAGGGAAATCTGGTCGGAGAGCTGATCCCGCTTCTCGAAAAATTCTTTGTGATCTGCGCTTAATGCTTCTTTTTTCTCCTGCAGTTCCACAATCCGGCGGTCTTCCTCTTCTTTTGCCTGCACTGCTGCTGCAATCGTCTTCTGGATCTCCACGATGTCCTGCTGTTTCCTTTTGACATCGTCTTTTTCCTCCGCCGCTTTTTCCAGCATGGTGCGGCTTTCCGCTTCCAGTTTTCCCGTCTCTTCCTCAAGACGGCGGATGTTCTGGGCAAGGAATCCATCCTTCTGGGACAGATTTGCGTAATTTAACCGGATTTCTTCAAGATCCTTCGTATATTCTGCTTCCCGGCGGCGAAGCCCTGTAAGCGCCTCCTGTGCCTTCTGGATATTCTCCTGCAGCGTGCTTTCCCGCTCCACCGATTCCTGCATTTCCTGACCGATGACTTTCCGGTTCCGCTCAATCTCGGCGATCTGATTTTCAATCTCGAGACTCTCCTTCTGAAGCGCTTCAAAATCCAGACGGATTTCCGTCTTTTTCTCGCGCGCTTTTTCCAGATTCAGGCGCACCGTATTCTGCTCGATGTACTGCCGCTGCAGTTTTTCATTCAGCTCGGTGCGGAGATCACGGATTTCATTCCGCTTATTTTTCTTCTCTTCAAGTTCCTGCTGGATTTCCCGCAGTTCCTTCGCAAGACCCTGTACGCTCTTTTCGAGTTCCTCAATCTCACGCCGTCTTCCGAGCAGGTTGCTGTTGTTCCGGAACGAACCTCCTGTCATGGAACCGCCCGGGCTCAAGAGCTCGCCCTCGAGGGTTACCATGCGGAGCGTCTGACGGTATTTCCGCTGAATCACAATGGCATGGTCGATCGTGTCGACCACCAGCGTTCTTCCAAGCAGCTGTGCCACAAGGCCCTCATACACCGGGTCGTACGAAACAAGTGCATTTGCCACACCAAGCACACCGGTTTCTCTTGCCGCATCCTCATTCACCTGCGTTTTTTTCCCGCGCATACTGGTGAGCGGAAGGAACGTCGCACGGCCGAAATGGCCCCGTTTCAGGTATTCAATCAGGTATTTCGCCGTCGCCTCATTGTCGGTGACAATATTCTGAATGCTGCCGCCAAGTGCGGTCTCGATCGCCGTCTCGTACTTTTTCTCCGCCTGCAGAAGATCCGCCACAACGCCGTGGATGCCGGGATTCCGGTCTTTCTGCTCCATGACCTTCCGAATACTGTTTCCATAGCCGTCGTACCGCTCGGTGATGTTCTTTAAGGATTCGAGCCTTGACGCTTCTCTGTGGTAATTGGTCTGGCCGGCTTCCATCTCTTTCGTCTGGTTCGAGAGATCCGCCGTCAGCGCGGTAATCTTCTGATCTGCCTCCTGGTACTGCTGTTTCAGGCTGCTTACCGTCTCTTCGAGCGCTTCAAACGCGTTCTGCAGTTCTTCCATCTGCCCGTTCTGTTCGGACTCGCTCGTCTTTAAATGCAGCACCCTCTGGCTTAATTCTGCCTTTCGGATGCCGATCTGCTCGAGCATCGCATCGTAGCGCTGCATTTTTCCCTTCGTGGAACCCCGCTGGTTCAGAAGGCCGATGACTTCGCTCTTATCCTGTTCACTCTGCAGCTCGACTGCCTGGATCTGCCCCTGGCATTCCGAGAGAGCGGCCTCTTTCTCACTCTTTTCCGTCTCTGACGCAAGAAGTGCTTCATGAAGCCCGTCCTTTTCTGCCTGATATGTATTTTTTTCTGCCGTCTTTGTGCGGCTCTCCGCGCGGATCGCCTCCAGACGTTCTCTTAATGTGTCGCTGTTCCTCTCCGATGCATGAATCTGCTCATTCAACACCTCGATCTGGTTTTCGAGCTGCTGACGTTTCAGTGCATTCTCCCCCGCCTGATCGCGCGCAGAAAGAATCGTCTGGTCCAGTTTTTCCTGCTCCTGTTCCAGCTTTTCATACTCCTGCTTCGTATGCTCAAAAGCCTCTTTCGTGCTCTTTAACTGCTCTTCTGTAATCCGGTACCGGTCTTCTACTTTCGCGAGATCGTTCCGGATGCGCTCCATCTCGAGCAGAAACATATTGATATCGAGGAGCTTTAATTCCTCTTTCTTCTTTAAATAAATCTTTGCCGTCTCAGACTGGCGTTCCAGCGGCTCTAACTGCCTTGTCAGTTCCGAGAGAATGTCGTTGACGCGCACCAGATTCTGCTGCTCTTCCGCCAGCTTCTTTTCGGTCACGGCCTTCCTTCTCTTGAATTTGACAATTCCTGCCGCTTCGTCAAACAGCTCCCGGCGCTCTTCCGGCTTACCACTTAAAATCTTATCAATCTGACCCTGTCCGATGATGGAATAGCCTTCTTTTCCGATACCGGTATCGTAGAACAGCTCGTTGATGTCCTTTAACCGGCACGATGCGCCGTTCATCAGATACTCGCTCTCACCGGAGCGGTAGAGCCGTCTCGTCACCGTGACTTCCTCGAAATCGACATTCAGCTTGTGGTCGGAATTGTCGAGTGTAATTGCAACCGACGCGTAGCCGAGCGGCTTTCTCGTCTCGGTTCCGGAGAAAATAACATCCTGCATATTTCCGCCGCGGAGCTGCTTGGCGCTCTGTTCGCCGAGCACCCAGCGCACCGCATCGCCAACATTGCTCTTTCCACTGCCGTTCGGCCCTACAACGCCGGTAATACCGTCGTGGAACTGCAGAATGGTTTTGTTGGCAAACGACTTAAATCCCTGCATTTCAATGGATTTGAGATACATAATTCACCTACGCTTTTTTTCTGGCAAGAATTGCATCGTATGCCGCTGCCTGTTCTGCCGCTTTTTTCGTTCTGCCCTTTCCGGTACCGAGCGCTTTCTTTCCGACGCTGACCTGTGCCCAGAAGCTCTTGTCGTGATCCGGTCCCTCTTCTTTTAAGATGGTGTAAACAATCTCTTCATCCGTCTCACCCTGGATCAGCTCCTGCAGAATCGTTTTGCTGTCGTAGAAAAGCTGTTTGTGTTCGATATCGTTTAAGATATAGTTCAGAACGAACGTTTTTGCCGGTTCAAAGCCGCCGTCCAGGAAAATCGCACCGATCGTTGCCTCCATAGCATCCGAAACGATGGAATCGCGGTGACGGCCGCCGGTTGCCTCCTCGCCCTTCCCAAGGAGCAGAAAGCTGCCAAGGTCAATCTCACGGGCACAGAATGCCAGTGCCGGTTCACAGACGAGGCTGGCGCGTTTTTTCGTCATCTCGCCCTCCGGGAGACGCGGGAATGTCTTGTATAAAAATTCGCTGGATACAACTTCCAGCACAGCATCTCCTAAAAACTCCAGACGCTCGTTGCACTCCAGGCGCTCCATGTGGTGCTCATTTGCGTAAGAGGAATGGCGCATTGCCATCTCCAGCAATCCAAAATTCTGAAATTTATACTGAATTTTCTTTTCTAAATCCACGAGTTTATCAATATTATTCATAACCTGTTTTAAGCCTGTCCTTCCTCATAGTTACCGTTTGCAGGTGTTCTGCGGACGGTAACAAAGGGGCTGTCCTGTAGCAAACAGCCCCTTCGCCATTTTCTATTATTCTGCCAGTTTCTTTTTGATCGCTTCCACCGCATCCTCAACCGATACGATGTGCTCTGCTTCTTCTGCTTCGATCTGGATATCAAATTCTTCTTCAATTCCCATCACAATCTGAAATACATCCAGGGAATCCGCTCCCAGATCATCTGTAAAGGTTGTCTCCATGGTTACTTCATTCGGATCTACGTTTAATACATCCGCAATGATCTCCTGTAATTTCTCAAATTCCATCTTTCGCTGCCTCCCTGCTGCTCTTATAGTCTGCCAGATGCTCCTGCACTTTCTGCGGAATCTTCTCCTCGCTGAATGAAATGCACTGGAGAATGGAATTTTTAAATTCGTTGGCTTTTGAGCTTCCGTGCGTTTTTACAACGAGTCCTTTTAAGCCAAGCAGCGGTGCTCCGCCGTACTCACTGGCATCAAAAGACTTCAGTGTCTCTTTCAGCGCCGGTTTCACAAGAAGGGCTCCGATTTTACTGCGCAGAGATGTCATCATGCCCTGTTTTACCTTGGAAATCAGGGTCGCGCCGACGCCCTCATACAGCTTTAAGATAACGTTTCCGACAAACGCCTCACAGACAACAACGTCTGCGGCTCCGTTTGGAATTTCTCTTGCTTCGATACTGCCGACAAAGTTGATATACGGGGTTTCTTTCAGAAGCGGATACGTCTCTTTGACGAGCGCGTTTCCTTTTTCTTCTTCCACACCGATATTCACGATTCCCACACGCGGATTTTTAATGCCGACAACGTGTTCCATATAGATGGAACCCATCATGGCAAACTGCACCAGATGGGACGGTCTTGCATCAACATTCGCACCGCAGTCGATCAGAAGGGATACACCGTCTTTCGTCGGGATCAGCGGAGCCAGCGGCGGGCGCTCTACGCCCTTGATGCGTCCTACGATCGTCTGTCCGCCGACCAGGACTGCTCCGGTGCTTCCTGATGAGACAAACGCGTCTGCCTCTCCGTAGCGCACTTTTTTCATGCCGACAACGATCGAAGAATCTTTTTTGTGGCGGATCGCATTGACCGGCGGCTCTCCCGTCTCAATGATCTCGGTTGCCGGAACGATCTCAACCCGCTCCTTCGGGTACGTATATTTCTGCAGTTCTTTTTCGATGACATCCACCTGGCCGACCAGCTGGACTTTGACACGTTCATCTGCGTTTACGGCCTCAACGGCGCCTTTTACCGGCTCCGCAGGCGCATAATCGCCGCCCATCGCGTCCACTGCAACTCTGACTAAGTCACTCATGTTTTTTCCTCTTTTCTCTTTTCTAAAGCGCGTTTGAAAACTCTTTTTCTTTCAAAAAACCGTTTTCAACCACGCTCTAAAAGCACTCATGCAAGTGCTGTATTAACTATACTAAACTCCTTTGCAAAAATCAAGCACAAATGCCCATCCGCGCTTTCTCCTGTATTCCAAAAAAGCGGGTGGATTTATCTTTCCAAAATCCACCCGCTCTGTTTTGTCTTATTTTTCTTAAGAAACCTTGACTCCGCTCGAATTCATCTCATGACCGTCTATGGTTGTATTCCGTGCCATGACACCGGTATCCGGATCCAGATAATATTCCTCACCATCCTGCGTGAACCAGCCGGTCTGCATCTGACCGTTGTCCGCCAGATAATACCATTCTTCTCCGCTCCAGTACCATCCTGTCACCATGTATGAATTTTCATCAAACACGTACCAGTAGCCGTCGATATTCTGCCAGGTATTGGTTGCATAGCTTCCATCATTATTCTGATACTGCCATCCGTTTTCATTCTGAACCCATTTCCCTGCCGGAATTACCGTAACTTCTGTTACTGTACTCGTCGCCATGGAAACGGTATTTCCAACCGTGTTTGTTGCCACAACGTAATAGTAATCTTTGCCCTCCGCCGAAGTATCGACCTGGTATGTCACTTCTGTTGCGCCTTCAATCGGCGTTCCTCCGCCGTTGGAATTTACGTTGTTCTTATACCACTGATATGTTACTGTGCCTTCTCCCGTTATTCCTGCCTCACAAGTCAGCTTTCCAGATGTATTTCCAACGGGAATCTGCAGGCTCTCCACCGGATTTACCGAAAAAACCGGCTTTTCCAGATTGGCATCTACATGAACAGCATCGCTGTCCTCTTTTGAAATATCTACACTGGCCGAAGACGAAACCGTCGTCTCAGTTCCCATCATTTTATCCATCAGACTGTCTGTGGAACATCCTGAGAGGAATACTACACTGCACATGCATGCTGCCAGAAATATGATTCGTCTATTCTTCATATGCTTTGCACTCCTTTTTTATAATTGTTACGAAAATGTTGCAATATTGTTTCAATTCTCACCGAGACCATTATAGCACATCACGACACACCACGTCAAATCTTTTATATGACGCTTCCAGACAACCCGCAGAGACAACAAAAAAGCCCCCGGTGACGGGAGCCTTTTGCTGCATTGCACATCGGAACTGATTCCGATTTATGAATATTAGTCCATTGCAACGACTTCTTTTTTGTTGTAAGAACCACAAGCTTTGCAAACTCTGTGCGGCATCATAAGAGCACCACATTTGCTGCATTTTACAAGGTTCGGAGCAGACATTTTCCAGTTTGCTCTTCTCTTATCGCGTCTTGCTTTGGAAGATTTATTCTTAGGACAAATGGACATAGTTACACCTCCTTAAATTTGCTGAATATATCTTTGATTGCAGCCATTCGGGGGTCTAGCCCTGTGGTATCACAATCACAGGTCTGAATATTCAGATTCGCACCACAACGGCTGCAGATTCCTTTACAGTCATCTTTACACAGCACTCGAATCGGCCATTGGACTATGAGCTCATTACGAACCAGTTCTTCCACATCGAGCTCGTCTCCCTCCACAAACGAAGAGTCCTCTTCTTTTTCCTCGCGTTCTTCCTCTGACAGATTCAGATCAATCTGCAGATCGAACTCGAGCTGGAATGGAGTCGCTACCGGTGTCAGGCATCTTGCACATGGAATCTCCATTGTAAGGTCTGCACTGCCGGTGATCGTGATCACACGATTGCCTTCATGCGTAAGGCCAAGGATAACAGGATGTTTTTCGATTACCCGATAGTCCTGCCCGCCGATCAAAAAAGTTTCGGATGTAAGCGGAATTTCATACTTTTCGGACTTTCCGTCCTGCGCAAATAACTTGGTCAGACTGATTTTCATATTGTTCTCCTAATCACACTTTACCAATTATACCCGGGAAGGTAAGAATTGTCAACTGCTTTTTGAATTATTTTTTATTTTCCTTTTACTAACTCTACAGTCTCCTCGCAGATTGCGATTTCCTCGTTGGTCGGGATCACGCATGCTGTAATCTTGGAGCCTTCTTTGGTGATGATCTTCTCAACGCCGCGGCAGTTATTTGCCTCAGAATCGAATTCCAGACCCATGAACTCAAATGCTTTGCAGATGGTCTCACGAAGTGGAATAGCGTTCTCTCCAAGGCCTGCGGTGAAGGTGATCACATCTACGCCGCCCATAGCTGCGATGTAGGAACCGATGTATTTGATAATGCGGTAAGCGTATGCTTCCAGACAGTTGATGGCATCCTGATTACCTGCCTCTGCTGCTGCAGATACATCACGGTAATCGCTGGAGATGCCGGTCATGCCGAGCATACCGGATTTCTTGTTCAGAATGTTCAGAACCTCGGATACGGTCAGGTTCTCTTTGTTGCACAGATACTCAACAAAAGCCGGATCGATATCTCCGGAACGGGTTCCCATGATCACACCTTCGAGCGGGGTAAGGCCCATGGAGGTATCTACACATTTGCCGTTCTTTACAGCGGAAAGGGAAGCACCATTTCCCATATGGCATACGATGATCTTCAGATCGTTGTAGTCTTTGCCAAGGAACTCTGCGGTTCTCTTGGATACGAATTTATGAGAAGTTCCGTGGAAGCCGTATTTACGGATTGCGTATTTCTCATAGTACTCTTTCGGAATACCGTACATATATGCTTTCGGAGGCATGGTCTGATGGAATGCGGTATCAAATACTGCTACGTTTGGAACGCCCGGCATCAGTTTCATGCAGGCATTGATTCCCATCAGGTTTGCCGGATTGTGCAGAGGACCAAGGTCAGCGCACTCCTCGATAACTTTGATTACTTCGTCATCGATGATAACAGAGTTTGTGATCTTCATTCCGCCGTGCAGAACGCGGTGTCCGATGGCATCTACTTCTTCCAGGCTCTTAATGACGCCGCTCTTCTCGTTTACCAGAGCGTCCAGAACCATCTGGATTGCCTCTACGTGTGTCGGCATTGCTGCTTCTGTTACCTCTTTTTCGCCGTTCTTTGGCTCATAAACGAGGCGTCCGTCGATACCGATTCTCTCACAGAGTCCTTTTGCCAGGACGTCACGGTTATCGTAATTGATCAGCTGGAATTTCAGAGAGGAACTTCCGCAGTTTACTACTAATACGTTCATTTCTAAATTCTCCTATTTTAAAATTCTTATTAAAACTTCTGGCCGGCCTGTTCTCCGCAGCCGGCCAGAAAACCGCTTGTAATTGGTTTTATTTCGTGCTTACTGTGCCTGGCACTGTACAGCAGTGATTGCTACAACACCAACGATATCCTCTGCGGAGCATCCACGGGACAGATCGTTGACTGGAGCTGCGATACCCTGCGTCATTGGGCCGTATGCTTCTGCTTTTGCCAGTCTCTGTACCAGTTTGTATCCGATGTTTCCGGCATCCAGATCCGGGAAGATCAGAACGTTTGCTTTTCCTGCTACTTTGCTGTCCGGAGCTTTGGATGCACCTACGCTCGGAACGATTGCTGCATCAAGCTGCAGCTCGCCGTCGAGAGCGAGATCCGGGTTTGCTTCTTTTGCAATTCTGGTAGCCTCAACAACTTTGTCTACATCAGCATGTTTTGCACTTCCTTTGGAGGAGTGGGAAAGCATAGCAACTCTTGGCTCGTTTCCGGTCAGCATGCGGTAGGACTCTGCGGAAGACTCTGCGATTGCAGCCAGCTCTTCCGGATTCGGGTTCTGGTTCAGACCGCAGTCACCGAATACGAATACACCGTCATCGCCGTACTCGCAGTCCGGAACTACCATCAGGAAGAATGCGGATACGAGTTTTGTGCCCGGTTTGGTCTTTAAGATCTGCAGGCATGGACGAAGGGTATTTGCGGTAGAATGGCAGGCACCGGAAACAAGTCCGTCTGCATCTCCCATTTTAACCATCATAACGCCATAATATGTATAGTCATTCAGGATGGTCTCTCTTGCTTTCTCCGGAGTCATGCCTTTCTTTGCACGAAGCTCTACCAGCTTATCTACATAAGCCTGTGTTTTCTCGTTTTTCTCTGGATCTACAATAGTAGCTTTGGAGACATCCAGTCCCTCGCTGCCTTTCTTTACTGCCTCTTCGCTTCCGATGATGATCAGATTTGCAAGGTCCTCTTTCAGGATCTGTGCAGCAGCCTCATATGTTCTTCTGTCTTCTGACTCTGGCAGTACAATTGTTTTTTTGTCTGCTTTTGCTCTTGCTTTAATTGTGTCAATAAATCCCATGATCTTTTGACTCCTTTCGATAAATTTACTCGATATTCTCATTGTAGTACGCTTTTTGCCCTTTCGCAAGTATAAAATTCAAAACAACTGGACAAAAAATCCAAAACGGAGGAATTCTTGCATTCCTTTTCTGTTTTTGTTACGATAGGGCTATGTGATCCGCGGTTCCTCTCTGTTTGGAATCGTGCTATTTTTTTCGAAAGAAGGTACGTTTTATGACCATTACCGCAGTCATTGCAGAATATAATCCTTTTCATAACGGCCATGCTTATCAGCTGGCAAAAGCCAGGGAACTGACCGGGGCGGACTATCTTGTCGTGATTATGAGCGGCGATTTCGTCCAGCGCGGCGCACCTGCGATTCTTGACCAACATGACCGTGCGGAGCTGGCGCTTCTTGGCGGCGCGGACCTTATCTTACAGCTTCCGTGTCACTTTGCACTCGGCAGTGCACAGCATTTCGCACGCGGGGCGGTATCGCTTCTTACTGCGCTTGGCTGCGTCGATTTTCTCTGCTTTGGCAGTGAATATGGAGACACGGCGCCGTTTCTGGAACTCGCTGATGTTCTGCTCCACGAGCCGGAGGAATACCGCGAGCTGCTCTCCGGTCTGCTTCGGAACGGACTTTCCTTCCCGACGGCGCGCGCACAGGCACTTTCCGCTTATTTTTCTGACAGCGCTTCCTTCTCTTCGCTTTCAAAAGAAGAACTTGATACCTTTTTAAAAGAACCAAACAATATTTTAGGCATTGAATATGTCCAGGCACTTCTGCTGTCACAAAGCCGCATTCGGCCGGTAACGATCCGCCGGGAGGGCAGCGGCTACCACGAAGGAGCGCTTTTCACACAGGCACTCCCTTCTGCTACAGCAATGCGGAATCTTCTTTTTTCCAATCCGCATAAGGATCCGGAACTGTCCGCGCTCGCCTCCTGCATGCCGGAAGCAGTCTATCCCGCTTTCCAGGACGCCGTCACCGCACACGGCCTGCTTTCCAGCGATGATTTCAGCCTGCTCCTCGCCGCGCGGCTCCTCACAGAAACGAAGGAATCCCTTTCCTCTTATCTTGATCTTTCGCCGGATCTTGCCAACCGCATCCTCCGCCAGCGCCACGCATGCTCCTCATTCTCGGAGTTCGCCCTGCAGCTCAAAACAAAAGAGATGACCTACACCCGCATCAGCCGTGCCCTGATGCATCTGCTTCTGAACCAGAAAACATTGTACCCGGCCGGCTATAACCGTGTTCTCGGTTTCCGAAAAAGTGCCGGTGCATTGTTAAAAGAGATTAGAAGACGTTCTTCTCTGCCGCTCATTGCCAAGGCAGCCGACGCCCCGCGGCTTCTTACCGGCGATGCACTTGCCGCCTTTGAGAGCGATATACAGGCCTCTCTTTTTTACGAGACTGTCCGTTCTCACAAAACAGGGACACAGTTCGTCCATGAATACACAAAAAAGCTGGTTCTGTTATAGAACCAGCTTTTTTCCAGCAGCAGCATCATCTGCTGCTGTGGAACTGTATAGTCCTCCACAAACAGGAAAACATTTTTTGTATCTGCACTTTCTCTTGTAAAGTCAAACTGCATGAAACGCATCTCACCATTCAGTATAAAATTGATCATAACATGATGCATGATGTGTTCTGCTGTTCCCTGCGTGATTGCTTCCATCGTCATCTGCTGTTTTATCCGATTAAGATCATCTATATTGCCAGATGCATAACGCATGAGTATCTTCAAAATCAATGTACAGGATTTCTATATAATGATTTTTAAGAGCTTTTTCATATATTGCAGCCTGAACCGCTTTCTCCAACAACTGAATTCCTCCTTGTTTTCTCATGTACTATTAATGCTTCATAGCACTCCCGCTATAAATTACTTTCATCAGTAATTCCACATCAACAGGCTTAGCAACATGTTCATTCATCCCTGCTTCTTTTTCCCTTATTCTGTCCTCCGTGAACGCATTTGCTGTCATTGCAATGATCGGTATTTTCTTTGCATCCTCTCTGTCCAGAGACCTAATCATCTTTGTAGCTTCATAACCATTCATGACCGGCATCATAATGTCCATAAGAATGACATCAAATTCACCAGGTTCACTATTTCTGAACAGTTCAACAGCTTCCTGACCATCCCATGTTTTTGTCACGTCGGCACCTTTTTTCTTTCAGGAAATCCTCTCTTAGCTGCCCGCCGTTTTCTGTTTCCATTTTAATATTTGTACTCATTTGTCTGGCACTTTCAATGGCACGGAGGAGACTTTTGGATTCCGAAGATTCATTATAATGGGTGTAGTGGAACACTGCACTTTCACATAGTTTACAATCTCCACCATTCTTTTCTCTGCTTCTGCTTTTTCTGCGTGGAAGAAATAAAACAGAGAGACTACAGCTACACAGATTCCTATCAGACCGCCGAGCAGCTGGATCCGTTTTTCTCCACCTCCAGATACTTCTGGGGATCATCCAGGTATTTTTCAATGATTTTCAGGGATGTGCCATCCAGACGCATCTCTTCCTGTGTCTGGCCCATCTGCTCACAGATTCCCCTGTCATCCTCTTTTGCAAAAGCAACGCCTATTCCGGTGATCATCAGAGGCTCTTCCAGGATACGGCAGCTTGCATCATAATCCTTCCTATACTGAACGATAGATTCCTCGTGTGCAGCAACCGCATCTACATATCCTTTTCCCAGAAACGTATAGATCAGCTCCCGGTGTCCCAGGATGATCAGATTTCCCAGCTTTGGGATCCTCTCATCCGTCCGGTTCAGAAAGATGCTTTTCGGTTTGGTTGTGGACTGGACAGCGGTAATCGTCAAGACGTCCTTCCATAGAAAAAACAGCCCATGATACAATCAATCTCGCCGCTCTCCACCAGTTCTTTTTTCTCCTCCCAGTTGATCTGGACAACCTTCACCTGTTATCCCATTCTTTTGAATGCTTCCGTAGCCAGTTCTACATCAATTCCTGTCGGTACACCATCCTCATTCAGATAATTGTATGGTGGATAGCTGTCGCAGCCGAGAGTAATAACAGGCTTTTCGGTTTCTTCTTTCGTGTTATCTGTGTTTTTGCACCCTGCCACGGTGACTGCTAAAATTCCAATTACTATAGTTCTTCTTAATTTCAATGAATGATTATGTTTTTGCGTTTACTACCCCTTTTTGTCAGCAGTTTTGTGATCGCTCTTTTTAATTGCGGAATATCAATCGGCTTTCCAATATGTTCATTCATCCCGGCCTCCAGACATGCTTTCCGATCTTCCTCAAAAGCATTTGCCGTCATGGCAATGATTGGAATCTTTTTGGCATCTTCACGTTCCAGCATACGAATTGCTTTTGTTGCTTCCAGCCCATCCATGACCGGCATCATCACATCCATGATGATGACATCATACTCATCCAACCTGGAATTCTGAAATATTTCAAATGCCTCTTTTCCGTTTTTCGCTTCTGTAATGTTCAGATGCTCCTCCTCCAGGATTGCATGGGCTATCTCCATATTAATGACATTATCTTCAACAAGAAGCACCCGTTTTCCTGACAGATCCCTGTCCTGTGAGTAGCTGTCCTTCTGTGAATCATTATTTTCAGCCAAATAATCTATTTCAAATGGAACCGTAACCGTAAACGTGCTTCCTACATTTTCTTCGCTTTCCAGTTCTATCGTTCCACCCATCCGTTCAACAATATCTTTGACAATCGAAAGTCCCAGACCGGAGCCACTGAATGTTGTAGTTGACTGTTTGCCTTCCTGCGCAAAAGCATCAAACGCATGTTTTTGAAATTCTTCACTCATACCAAGACCGGTATCTGAACATACAAACTGAAAAACAGCTATATTCCCATCATCCGATAATTCTTCGCAATGAACATTCACTGTTCCATGAAAATGATTGTATTTAATCGCGTTGGAAGAAAGATTCATTAAAACCCTGCTCAGATGTACCGGACTTCCAATCAAATATCTGTGGCGGATTGTGCTTGCTTCCACGCCGCCTTCAAATCTTACACCATTCTCATAAGCACTCATTGCAACAACCGTCAGATTATTCCTTAACAGTTCTGCCAGATCAAAGGATTTATGTTCCAACACAAGGGAACCGGATTCCAGTTTGCTGATATCCAGGACATTGTTGATCAGATTTTGCAGATAATCGGCGGACTGAAGTACCTTCTTCCTGCATTCCCTTAACTTGACCACATCATTGTTATATTTTTCAGCGATATGGATCATCCCCACGATTCCGTTTAGCGGTGTACGGATATCGTGGCTCATACGCCGGAGAAAGGCTGTTTTTGAAAGATTCGCGCGATGAGCATCTTCCATGCTTTCCTTAAGCTGTTTCTGATACATGAGTTCCCGTGATTTTTCTTCCGTAATATCTCGTACGACATAAAGCACATCCACAGCGTTTCCATGTGCATCTCTGCTCTTTACAATAAATCTGGCCAGCCGCCATTCTCCGTTTACTCCCATAAATTCAATCGAAACAAAATTCGTATTACGAAGTCTCTCTGTCAATGTATCAAAGTCAAGAAACTCCCGGTATTTTTTTCTCTCTTCCTGGGCGGCAAATGCTGTTGGAAGTCTTTCCATAACATCATCAATTTTCCCCTTTTGTCTAAGGATTTTTTGCACAAGGTCATGGCCTTTCAAAAGCTCATATGTCCGCTCTTTAACATTGGCTTGTACGATTGTTACATACAACGTAGCAATTGCGGCAATAATCTCTGACCTCTTTGTCGCCTCATCAAGAGCCTTTTTCAACAGTACCGTACTTTTCAGATTTTCCCTCACACATCCAAGATGTCCGCCAACATCAGACAGCAGTGTAATGGAAATCTCATTCTGCCTCAAATCAGGATTATCTACCCCGATGAATCCATTCATCTGATGATTGGCATAAATCGGCACCGCAATCAAGGAACATATTTCCTGTGTTTTTAACAATTCATATTCTTCCGGTTCAGAATTTTTTGTCGCTTCCAGATCATGAATCACGATTACTTCCTTGTTTTCAAATCGTTTCACCCAGTTCGGCATCGAACTGACCGGGATTGCCTGAAGGTTATCTATCTCTGGTGCCAC
The DNA here is from genome assembly GCF_003480555.1 of Blautia sp. AM29-29. Taxonomy (NCBI): domain Bacteria; kingdom Bacillati; phylum Bacillota; class Clostridia; order Lachnospirales; family Lachnospiraceae; genus Blautia; species Blautia sp. AM29-29. The sequence continues at coordinate 72,188 of NZ_QUJD01000011.1, read as the reverse complement.
TCCATCGGCACACCATTCAAATGCATTGCTCAGACTGTCCTTCTGATCAGTTTCCCAGTCAAAAACATATACCCGGTCTGCCCCTGTATAGTTTCCAATCGCCTGCAACAAAGAGTGAATAATTTCTGACAGCTCCTGCTCATTTTCCACCTGATCCATAAGCGATATCTGATGCAGGATCGTGTCCATACTATGTAATTTTATTTGATAGAGTTCCTGAATCTCTTTTGTTTTCATTTTCTATCCCCCCTGCAGTAAAACTATTATGGTTACGTCTGTGAAATAACACCGTAAGAAAGGATCCTGCTACGGCAGGATTCTCCGCCTAAACTTATGCAAAAAAAACTGGTTTTATTATACTCTAACACTTTACTGCACACAAGAAAAACATTACCTTTTAGCGTTAAAAGGCAAAAAAAGAACAGCAACTGTGCCCGAAGTTCCAGTGATGTGTATCAAAAACGGAAATGGACTTTCGGCAGATATATTTTCTTCTGTTTCTCTGTCTTCAGGATCAGATGGAGGAACTGACAAAACAGACACAGACCCGCAATGATAAGATGCAGCTGATGATGGAACAGATCGTGCTGTCCAATAAGAGCAGCCAAAAAGAAAAAACAGATCGGCAAAAAGAATGAAAACAGCTTCCAGATGCCATATCAAGATGTTACCGCTTTGTGCCTGAAAAGTCGAAGTTGAGGAACATCATATTTTGGAGATCTGAAGATCGCAGGGTGCTGGGTACATTACAGGCGCAAGTTCCATGAGGCACTGGAGGTCATACCGAAAGATCTGAGGAAACAGTCTGTTTTGTACCTCATCATGAACCCGATCCGTGCGATTTACCGGGAGGAAGGAAAGCTTTCCGGTCTTTCATCAGACGAACGGACTGCCCATCGACTTTTACATAATAAATTCCGCTGATCCATTTAGATTCCTGCAGCGCTCCGTTCTTATCCATGTAATACCATTTTCCACCGATCTTCTGCCAGCCAGTCTGCATTTTGCCGTTTTTGTTCAAATAATACTTTGTGTTTTCTATGGCGGCCTTCACATGCACATCCGCAGAGGTATTGCTAGAACAACGGCTGCTATCGCTGAAGTTCCCCGTAATAATTCATTTTTTCTTACACTTTTTATGGGTTGCAAGTAAAATTATCAGTATGTAATATATCATACTATACATTCCTTAAAATTACTATTTTTATTTGCGCAGATGGTAAAAAAGCCGGCAGCGATCCTTTCCATTCAGGATCACTGCCGGCTTTTCAGCTTTCTCTTTAGTTTTTAAACGAATGAATCGGTGCCGGGATTCTTCCTGTTCTGTTGACGAATGCCTCGCAGGAGAAGTTGTTGACCGGCATGATCGGTGCATAGCCGAGGAGGCCGCCGAATTCTACGGTCTCGCCCACGCCTTTTCCGATGACCGGGATCAGGCGGACTGCCGTTGTTTTCTGGTTGACCATACCGATGGCAAGCTCATCTGCGATGATTCCGGAGATGGTCGATGCTTTCGTGTCTCCCGGGATGGCGATCATATCAAGACCTACGGAGCAGACACAGGTCATTGCCTCGAGTTTTTCAATGGTCAGTGCGCCGTCGTTGACTGCGTTGATCATACCCTGATCCTCAGAAACCGGGATGAATGCGCCGGAGAGACCGCCGACATAGGAAGATGCCATAACACCGCCCTTTTTCACCTGATCGTTCAGAAGCGCCAGCGCCGCTGTCGTTCCCGGTGCACCTGCGTGCTCGAGGCCGATCTCCTCAAGGATATCCGCAACGGAATCTCCGATCGCCGGAGTCGGTGCCAGGGAAAGGTCAATGATACCAAACGGAATGTTCAGCCGTTTCGAAGCCTCCTGTGCAACGAGCTGTCCGACACGCGTTACCTTAAACGCCGTCTTCTTGATCGTCTCGCAGAGTACCTCAAAGTTCTCGCCGCGTACTTTTTCCAGAGCATGTTTGACAACACCAGGGCCGGAAACGCCGACATTGATGATGGCATCCGCCTCGGTTACGCCGTGGAAAGCGCCTGCCATGAACGGGTTGTCGTCCGGTGCATTGCAGAAAACAACGAGTTTTGCGCATCCAAGGCAGTTGTTCTCTTTGCTTGCCTCCGCCGTCTTCTTGATGATCTCACCCATCAGTTTGACAGCATCCATGTTGATACCGGTTTTAGTGGAGCCAAGGTTGATGGAGCTGCAGACAAAATCCGTCACAGCCAGTGCCTTCGGGATAGAACGGATCAGAAGCTCATCTGCTGTCGTCATACCTTTGCTTACCAGAGCGGAATAGCCGCCGAGGAAATTGACGCCGACTTCTTTTGCCGCACGGTCCAGAGTCTGTGCAATCGTCACGAAATCCTCCGGCGTTCTGCAGGCTGCTGCGCCGACTAAGGCAATCGGGGTAACGGAAATTCTCTTGTTTACAATCGGAATACCGAACTCGCCCTCGATCTCCTCACCTACGGAAACCAGATTTCTGGCAGTCGTCGTGATTTTGTCGTAGATTTTGCGGTTCAGCTTGTCAAGATTGGAGTCGATACAGTCCATAAGACTGATTCCAAGGGTAATGGTACGAACGTCCAGATTCTCTTTTTCGATCATCTCGTTCGTTTCCTTTACTTCAAACAGATTTATCATGTCGTTTTCTCCTTCGCTTTAGATACGGTGCATCATATTGAAAATATCTTCATGCTGGCAGCGGATGACAACGCCGATGGAACTTCCAAGCTCCTCCAGATCTTTTGCAAGCTCTGCGTTGGATTTCTCGCTCTTGGAGACGTCCGTTACCATCATCATGTTGAAATATCCCTGCACAATCGTCTGAGAAATGTCTTCGATGTTTACCTGGTTCTCTGCCAGATAATTACATACCTTTGCGATAATGCCCACGGTGTCCTTGCCTACGACAGTGATAATTGTCTTCTTCATGTTTCCATTCTCCTTTTTCTGGTTTTATGTCAAAGCCCCGGAAAAACCGGTAATGGCGGCCTTGCGAAAAACATGGTATGTAGCTCTAAAAATGTATATTTAAACCTCAATTAACGGTGATACTTCGCTTCTTTTAGCGACAGCGAGATGAAAATCACCCGAGTGATACGGATTATCACCCGTTGTGACCTCGCAGGCCACGGTTTCAAAGGCCAGTGCCTCATAATTATTTTCCTTGCTCAGATGGCCGAGCAGCACTTCCTGCAGATTGTCGTGCAGAATCTCGCAGAGGAGATGGCCTGCCGCCAGGTTCGATAAATGGCCTTTCGCCCCGGCGATCCGCTGTTTTAACGGATACGGGTACGGTCCGACCGCAAGCATGTTCTCGTCGTGATTTGCCTCTAGCAAAACGGCATCCAGCCCGGTCAGATTCTGAACCGTGTAATCGCTGTAAACGCCAAGATCCGTCGCAATCGCAATCGATTTCCCGCCGGATTCCATGCGGTAGCCGACCGGCTCTGCCGCATCGTGGGAGATCGTAAACGGATGTACGGCGATGTCTCCCAGTGTAAACGTGTCATCCGCGTGAATCGTGTGAAAAATCCCCTCCGGAAACTTTCCAAGGCTCTTCGTCTGCTGCATCGCCTGAATTGTTCCATCCGTTGCGTAAATCGGAATACCATACCGGCGCGCCAGCACGCCAAGGCCCTGGATATGATCGGAATGCTCATGTGTCACGAGAATGCCGTCCAGCTCCTTCGCGCTGCGGTCGAGAACAGCCAGTCCCGCCTCCACGCGCTTTCCGCTGATGCCCGCATCGATCAGAAGGCTTGTGGTCTCGCTTCCCGCGAAAATGCAGTTTCCGCTCGAACCACTTGCAATACTACAAAGTTTCATATTTTTTCATCCTATGGTCTAACTGTTTTTTTGTTTCCTCAAAATCGCCGCTGTTGTCGATTTCAAAATCGCAGTGGCTGCTGAATTCATCCTCGGAAAGCTGATTTGCCATGATTTCGCGAACTTTCTTCTCGGAATAGCCGCGTCCTTCGATCAATCGCTCCTTCCGGACTTCTTCATCCGCATAAATATACCACAGTTCATCACAAATTTCATCATATTTTTCTTCGATTAAGAGTGCGGCCTCCACAAAGACGTATTCCGTCCCTGCTTTTTCCGCGGCTGCAATGGCTTTTTTGATATACCGTTTTACCGCCGGATGAACGATCGCATTCAGGGCTTTTAACTTTTCTTCGTCCTGAAAAACGATCTCAGCAATCCGTTTCCGGTCAAGTTCGCCGGTCTCTGTGGTGATCTGTCTGCCGAACAGCTTCACAATCTCTCCATAGCATTCGCCGCCCGGCAGCATCACAAGGTAACCTGCCTCGTCCGCCTGGATCACCGTTGCATCATAATTCTGTCCAAGGTACGTGAGCACTTCGCTTTTTCCGGCGCCCACGCCGCCTGTAATTCCAAAAACTTTCATTCTTTTGTATCCTTTCGCTCCTGGTATGAGTGCACTATTTCGCCTCGTACCAGTTGTTTCCTGTGTGCATATCGATCTCGAGTTTGACAGCCAGATGTGCTGCCCCGGTCATCTCCTCTTCCAGGATCTGTTCTGCCTTTTCGAGCTCGTCTTCCGGCACTTCCAGCAGCAGCTCATCGTGTACCTGAAGAAGAAGTCTGGTCTTTAACTGCTCCTCTTTCAGCCGTTTCGCCACGCGGATCATCGCTATTTTAATAATATCCGCCGCCGTTCCCTGGATCGGCGCATTCATCGCAACGCGCTCGCCGAATGACCGCTGCATAAAGTTGCTCGATTTCAGCTCCGGCATCGGCCGTCTGCGTCCGAACATCGTCACGGAATAGCCTTTCTCTTTGGCATCCTCTACGCAGCGGTTCAAAAACTCATGAATACCCGGATACGTCTCGAAATACTGCTGGATATAGGCCTCTGCCTCTTTCCGGCTGATGCCGAGATCCTGGCCCAGACCGAACGAACTGATGCCGTATACGATACCGAAGTTGACCGCCTTCGCATTTCTTCTCTGCAGCGGTGTTACCTCTTCAAGCGGCACATGGAACACTTTCGATGCCGTCATGCGGTGGATATCCTCCGCCTCGCGGTACGCCTCGATCAGGTTTTCATCGCCCGACATATGGGCCAGCACGCGGAGCTCAATCTGGGAATAGTCGGCATCCAGAAAGACACAGCCAGGCTTTGGCACGAAGGCTTTCCGGATCAGACGGCCAAGCTCCATCCGCACCGGAATGTTCTGCAGATTCGGATCAGTACTGCTGATGCGGCCGGTCGCGGTAATTGTCTGGTTAAATGTCGAATGGATTCTTCCATCTTTCCCGATCACGGCCTGCAGACCGTCGGCGTACGTCGATTTCAGTTTGGCAAGCTGGCGGTACTCCAGAATATCGGCAACGAGTTTGTGATCCGGTGCGAGCTTTTCGAGCACATCGGCGGCGGTGGAATAACCCGTCTTGGTCTTTTTGCCGCCCGGAAGCTGCAGCTTTTCAAACAGAATCACGCCGAGCTGCTTCGGGGAATTGATGTTGAACTCCTCGCCGGCCTCCTCGTAGATCTGTGCCTCCAGCTCTCTGATCCGCTCCGCCAGCTCAGCTCCGTAAACGGAAAGTGCTTCTTTTTCTGCGGCGATTCCATCCGCTTCCATCTGACGGAGCGTAAACACCAGCGGAATCTCCACATTCCGGTACAGATCCCACATGCCCTGCTCCTTCAGCAGCTTTTCCATGTTTTCCTGTGCGGCAAATACAGCATACGCCTGATAACCTGCATACGACTCCTGCTGTTCCGGCGTCATCTTTCCTGCGGCCGGAATCTTGCTTCCGCCGAAGATCTCTTCCACTGCCGGCACATAGCGGTGTACGTACTCTTTTACGATATCATCGTACGAATACTGTGATTTCAATGGATTTAATAAATACGCGGCAATTCCGGCATCAAACAGATGGGCTTCATCGGCGTCCGGCATATCCTTCAGAAATTCTTTTCCGTCCATGACGCAGAAAACCGAAATCTGCTTCTGCAGCTCAGTCAATTTTTCTTTTAAATAATCTCCGGTCAGGAAACCTTCTGCTGGGAAGTAAACAACATCCGGCTCTCCGCTTCCATACGCAACTGCCATACCGACAAGTGAACGGCTCCGATCTGCCATCGGTCCGTCCTTCGGGGTTTCTTCTGTCAGAAGAGCGGCTCCTGCCTTCTCCTCCTTCGCGATGGTTTCAAAGAGTTCTTCCGCCTCGGAAAAATCCGTTACGGTGCGCAGAAAGACGGCATCCTCTGGTTCTGCATTCGTCTCCTCGAAGCGGCCCAGCAGGTTCTTAAACTCCAGACGTTTGAACATCTCATACGCTTTTGGTGTATAAAAATTCGAGAGTGCCGCTTTTTCACGGTCGAGCTCCACCGGCGCATCGGTATCAATCGTTGCAAGTTTTTTGCTTAATTCCGCCAGATCATAATGATCACGCATCGCTTCTTTTGCCTTGTTCGGTTTGATCTCCTCGAAATGTGCATGCGCATTTTCCAGTGTCTCGTACTGCAGCAGGATTTTCGTCGCGGTTTTCTCGCCGACACCCGGCAGACCCGGGATATTGTCTGCGGTATCGCCCATCAGCGCTTTCAGATCGATGATCTGTTTCGGGAGAAGACTGTATTTTTCCAGCACCTCTGCCGTGTGGTAATTTTCAATCGTCGTCACACGCTTTACGGTCTTTGGAATCCGGATCAGAATGTGGTCCGTTGCAAGCTGCAGCAGGTCGCGGTCTCCGGATACGATCGTAACTTCCATCCCTTCCGCCTCGCATTTGCGGCCGAGCGTTCCTAAGATATCATCCGCCTCATAGCCCTCTTTTGTGACAATCTCAATGTCCATTGCTGCGAGCACTTCCTGGATCACCGGGACCTGTTCGCGCAATTCCTGCGGCATCGGCTTTCTCGTTCCCTTGTACTGGTCATACATTTTGTGACGGAATGTCGGTGCATGGAGGTCAAACGCCACGGCAAGATACTGCGGCTGCTCCTCATCGAGAATTTTAAACAGAATATTCAGGAATCCATATACGGCGTTCGTGTGCAGTCCTTCTGCATTGGACAGATCCGGTACGCCGTAAAAAGCCCGGTTCAGAATACTGTGTCCGTCCAGTAATACGATTTTATCACTCATAATAATCCTTTCAGCCAGGGTAATTCTATCACTTCAAAATAGTGCAGAGCCAGGAGCACCAGAAACAGAACGAGAATCAGCATCAGCACCCGGAAAAACGTATCTTTGTACCGGCGGTGTCTCGCTTCTTCCTCTTTTTTCTCCAGATCGCGTTCCAGAAGTCCTGTCAGATTGTAGGAATCGGGCGCGTCATCCTCGAAATATGCCATCGCACGGTTCACAATAAAATATGTCTCCAGTTCCTCGTGGCATGTATGGCATTTCCGGATATGGGAAATAAACGGTTCCATCTCTTTCTCCGGCATATTTCCCTGCACGTATGGCTGTATTAATTTTTCTGCTTCTTTACAGTCCATAAAATCCTGCTCTCCTTTTGTATCCGGCCAGTGTTTTCCTCTGGCCATTTTTTCTGCTATCTACCATCATACACTATTTTCTCATAATTTAAAAGAGACAACCCGCCGAAAATGGGTTGTCTCTTGTTCTCTTATAAGATAACTGTTTTCTAGTGGATTTCCATTATGCACGGACAATGTTCGGGGTCTCTTTTCCTGCCTCGAAATCCAGTGCATTCTGCAGTGTGGTCTCTGCAATCGCACGCAGTGCTTCCTCGGTGAAGAATCCCTGATGTGAAGTGATCATAACGTTCGGGAAGGACAGGAGACGTGCTGTGGTGGAGTGCTCCAGAATCTCATCGGAACGGTCCTCGAATACGTTCGGGGTTTCCTCCTCGTATACGTCAAGGCCGACGCCGAAGAATTTTCTTGCACGGATTCCCTCGATCAGGTCGTCTGTCTTTACCAGACCTCCGCGGGACGTATTGACCAGGATCACGCCGTCTTTCATCTTTTTGATGCTCTCGCGGTTGATCATGTGGTATGTGCTGTCCATCAGCGGGCAGTGCAGGGAGATCAGATCACTCTGTGCCAGCAGTTCATCAAGAGTTACGTACGTAACAAAATCTTTTAAGGATTCATTCTGGTATACATCGTAAGCAATAACTTTCATGCCGAAACCGCGGCAGATTCTTGCCATAGCCGCACCGATTTTTCCGGTTCCGACGATTCCGGCGGTCTTCTGATAGAAGTTAAATCCCATCAGTCCGCCCAGGCTGAAGTCGTTTTCTCTTACTTTCGTATATGCTTTGTGCATGTGGCGGTTGACCGTCATGGCCAGTGTCATCGCATGCTCAGCTACAGCCTCCGGGGAGTAACCCGGTACACGGCGTACATCAATGCCGTATTTTGCAGCTGTCTTTAAATCTACGTTGTTGAAGCCTGCGCAACGCATCAGGATCAGCTTGACGCCTGCCTCATGCAGTGCTTCTACGGTTTTTGTTCCGACATCGGAGTTTACGAAGGCGCACACGGCATCGTAGCCCTTTGCCAGGGAAGCGGTTCTTGCAGCAAGGCCGGTTTTTAAATATTCCACTTCAATTTCTGGAAACTGCTCTTTGGTTCGGTCGAAAGATTCTCTGTCGTAGCTCTGGGTATCGTAAAATAAAATTTTCATAATGTTTTTCCTCCTCGCTTTGCGGTCATCTTATTGTTCCCGCTTACAGGTATTACTATACTTCATTGTTAAAACTTTGTCAATGTATTATTTGTTAAAATTTTATCAATTAGTAAATTTATTTTCAACATCTTTCACAACAGTACAAATTTACTGGATCACCTCGTCCAGGAACCGGGACGGCTCGACTTTCTTTTCAAACCGTTCCTCCACGTAACAGAGCGTCAGCTCTTTCCGGGCGCGCGTCATTCCGACGTAGAACATCCGCCGCTCCTCCTCGATCGCCTCCGCAAGGACTGCTTTCTGATACGGCATTACACCCTCGTTGACGTCAAGAAGATAGACCTTGTCGTACTCGAGTCCCTTGACGCTGTGCAGGGTGGAAACCATAACTCCTTCCGCACTCTCTGCGCGCTGCTTCTGTTTTTCCTTCATCTTCTGCTGGTATTCCTCAATATGTGCAAACCAGCCCTCGATGCTTTTCTGGGTCTTTGCCGCCTCCTGCAGCTCGTCCAAAACGGAAATCAGATCATCCTCTTTCAGATGGCGGTATGCAGCATATTCCTTCACATACTGTTCATAGCCGATCGCATAGCGGATGTAATTGACCGCGCCGAACGGCGATAAATGCGTCAGTGTCGTGATATCCTGCTCCAGTTTGCGGATCCGCTGGCACATCCAGTCTTTTTCTTCGTAATATTCCAGAAGTGCATCGAACGAAACAGTCGCCTCCTCAAAGGCATCCCGCGACAGATAACGGTTCGGGCGGTTGGCAATCTTTAAAAACTCGCCGCGCTTCCGGCTTCCCATCGCAAGATTCAGATACGTCAGCAGATCTTTCGCAATCCAGTGGTCATAGAGATCCGGCAGGGCATCCCGCATCTGGAACGGGATCTGTGCTTCCATCAGTTCCTCTACTGCTGTCCGGCAGCCAAGATTCGTGCGGAACAAAAGCGCCATCTCTTCATACGGACAGCCGTTTTTCTCCGCCTCCCGCAGCTCCTCGGCAACGGCACGCATCTCCTCGCGCGGGTTCTTATATCCCCGGATTGCAACCGGAGCGCCTTTCTCGTTGTCGGTGGAAATCGCCTTTTCATACCGCTTTTTGTTGTGGTGGATCAGGCATTGGGACCGCTTCACGATAAATTCCGTACTACGGTAATTTTTATCGAGCACTACCTGCGCCGCGCCCGGGTAATCTTTCGGAAAATTCAGCATGATCTCCGGCTTGGCCCCGCGGAACTGATAAATCGACTGATCGTCATCCCCGACAATAAAGAGGTTATTTTCCGGCAGCGCCAGCATCCGCACAATCTCATACTGCACGGGGCTGATGTCCTGAAACTCGTCAATCAGGATATACTGAAATTTCTGCTGCCAGGCGCAAAGGACCTCCGGCCGCTCCAGAAAGAGACGTTTGCACTGCACCATCAGATCGTCGAAATCGAGTTTTTTGTTCTCCTTCCGCCATTTCTCATACGCCTCATAGATTTCGCGAAATTTTTCCTGCGGCATACAGGCGGAATAGTAATGTTCCAGCGGGATCTGATTGTTCTTCACAGTGCTGATTTCGCGCGCCAGATTTTCCTCGAGATCCTCTTCCTCCAGGTCTCTGGCATAGTGGTTGACCAGCTCGCGCATCAGCCGCTTTTTCTCTTCCTCGCTTAAAATATTGTTGCCGGACATGCGATACGTATGGCGCAGAATCGCGTAGAATACCCCGTGGAACGTTCCAAAGGTGACCTGGGTACTCGTCTTTCCCATCGCCTTCAAATACCGCTCCTTCATCTCTTTTGCCGCCGCACGCGTAAATGTTACGACAAGAATACGAGAGGCGGAAATGCCGCTCGTTACAAGCTGGCAGGTCCGCCCCGTAATCACTGCGGTTTTCCCCGACCCCGGTCCGGCAAGGACCATCATGGGGCCGGTGGTATGCATCACCGCTTTTTTCTGTGAATTATTATATATCATTTGGATAATTTCTCAATCGCTTTGTCGATGCGGGCAAGAGACTCCTCTTTTCCCAGAACCTCAAGGATTTCCGTTGCGCCGGCCGGTGTCATCTGTTTTCCGGAAAGAGCGGTACGGATCGGCCACATAATATAACCGGTCTTGTATCCTTTTTCTTTTCCGAATGCGCTGAGCATCTCAAAGAGAGCATCATTGCTGAAATCTTCCTGCGCTGCCAGCAGCGGTTTTACTTCCTGAAGAAGTGCAAGGGAGGTCTCCTCGTTTGTCTTCATCTTTTTGTGAGTGTACATCGAAGCGTCGTATTCCGGAACTTCCTCGAAGAAGTCGATGAGGTCTGCAATATCCGGGAATACTTCGATTCTTGTTTTTACCATGGCTGCAATTTTCTTAAAATCGAGCGGACGGTGGATTGTCTTCTGGATATACGGAAGCGCCATCTCATAGAACTTCTCGTCGTCCATTGCCTTCATGTACTCGCCGTTCATCCAGCGGAGTTTTGTCATATCGAAAACGGCCGGAGATTTGCTGATGTGGTGGTAATCGAAGATTTTTACCAGCTCCTCGAGAGAATAGATCTCGCGGTTTCCTTCCGGGCTCCATCCAAGAAGGGCTACGAAGTTGACAATGGCATCTTTTAAGAAGCCCTGATCGATCAGGTCTTCATAAGAAGAATGGCCGCAGCGTTTGGACAGCTTCTGATGCTCCTCGTTGGTGATCAGCGGACAGTGTACGTAAACCGGAACTTCCCAGCCGAATGCCTCGTAAATACGGTTGTATTTCGGGGATGAGGACAGATACTCATTACCGCGGACAACGTGGGTTACACCCATCAGATGGTCGTCGATGACGTTTGCGAAGTTGTAGGTCGGATATCCGTCGGATTTGATCAGGATCAGGTCTTCCAGCTCCTCGTTGTTTACGGTGATGTCTCCGTAGATCTCATCGTGGAAGGTTGTGGTTCCTTCGGTCGGCATATTGAAACGGATGACGTACGGTTTGCCGGCTGCCAGATTGGCCTCTACTTCCTCTTTGGAAAGACCAAGGCAGTGTTTGTCGTAGATCGAGATTTCTTTTCCGCCTACATTACGCTTGCACTGGCTCAGGCGCTCTGCGTCACAGAAGCAGTAATAAGCGTCACCCTGCTCTACCAGCTGTTTTGCGTATTTCAGGTACAGACCTGCTGCATTACGCTCGCTCTGTACGTACGGGCCGCAGCCGCCGTCTTTGTCCGGTCCCTCGTCGTGTACCAGGCCGGTCTCTTTTAAGGTACGGTAGATGATATCAAGTGCGCCTTCCTGGAAACGCTCCTGGTCGGTATCCTCGATACGGAGCATAAAGGTTCCGTCATCGTGTTTTGCGATCAGATACGCATACAGGGCAGTACGCAGATTTCCTACATGCATCCGGCCTGTCGGGCTCGGTGCAAATCTTGTTTTTACATTGCTCATTTTTCTTTTCTCCTGATTTCTGGTTTTTCTGGAACAATCCTTTTGTCTGTTCCCTTCCACCATTTATTTAGAATGGAAAACAGCCCGGCGTTTCTTCCGAGCTGCACCATCCTTCCACTTTTGCCAGCGGCAATGCTCTTTTTCAGACCTCTACGCCGTGCTGTTTCAAATATTCCATAAAGTCGCCGACGGTAGAAAGGTCTGTCAGTTCGTCGGTGTCGATTTCAATTCCGTACTCGTCTTCTAATGCCATAACCATCTCGTAGAGATCCAGGGAATCTGCACCCAGGTCATCTTTAAAAGAGGTATCTTCGTTGATGCTGTCTGCATCACAGTTGAGCTGTTCTACTAAAATTTCTTTTATCTTTTCTAACATTATTCTGCTCCTTCCTGCCTCTACCCGGCAGCCAGTATTTCTTTCGAAAAAAGTGTATCTGTTATTCCGGCATTTGTCAATAGATTTTTCTACTTTTACTGTTCTTCCGCTGTCTCTCCCTGTTCTGCGTTCTGCCCATCGCGGAAGACAATAAAGCGGGAAACGCACAGGGCAATACCGATTTCAATAATCATAAACGCTACGGAAGTTCCGCCGTAACTAATAAACGGAAGCGTGATTCCGGTTGCCGGAATAAGATTCAGGACTACGCAAATATTTAAAATAACCTGAATTGATACATGGGCAAAAACGCCGCTCGTGAGCAGCATTCCGTACGCATCCGGCGCATTCTGCGCAATGACAAACAGACGGTACAGAAGATAACCGAACAGCAGCAGCACTAAAAGAGCGCCAAATATGCCGAGTTCCTCGCAGATGATGGAAAAAATCATATCATTCTGTGCCTCCGGAATGGTCGTGATCTTCTGCGTACTGTTTCCAAGTCCTTTTCCTTTAAAGCCGCCCGAGCCGATCGCATAGAGTCCCTGCAGAATCTGGTAACTTCCGCCGGAAAGCCATTCGTACACACGGTTGGCTCTAAAACCGCCGTTTGCCGTCTCAAAGATCTGCAGATTATTTTTCAGCACAACATATACGACAGCCGCGATCACCAGCACAATCGGCAGTCCGATGAGATATTTTTTCACATCAGGGTCCGCCAGGAACAAAATGACACAGGCCAGTAGTCCGAGAATGATTCCGGTACTCAGGTTGTCCGTCAGCTTCCATGCGGCTCCCAGCTGGATCATGCCGAGAAACAGGATGAATAATTTTGCGCGGATGGTACGCATATTTTTTCCCATTTTCAGTATGATGCACGGCAGATACATAATAATTCCGATTTTTCCAAGCTCGGCCGGCTGCATGCTGAAACCGCTGATGCGGAGCCATCTTCTCGCACCGTAAGCCTCGTAGCCGAGCGGCGTGAATTTAACGGCTGCCATCAAAGCGATACTGCCCCAGTAAATGAAAGCTGCCATCCAGTAAAACCACGGTTTATGGTAATCTACCCGTCTGGAAAGTACAATTGCAAGCACCAGCGCACCGGCGGAAAATCCCGCCTGATGCGTGAAATAATACATATCATTTCCCTTGAATGTACTGGCCGCCTCGTAGGCGCTCGCGCTGTACAGCATAATCAGTCCGAAGCTGACCAGCAAAATAGTGCAGGCCAGCAGGTTATAATCATAAAAATCCGAAGGAAGTTTTTTCTTCCTCTTTTTCTTCTTTTCTTTCTTCTGGGATGGCATGTTTACTTTCTCTGCCATGAAGTTTCCACCTCCATTGTTTTACTCCATTTATTTCAGTGCATAGCCAAGCAGGCTGACAAAGCCCGGATTTCGGTCGGTCGTTCCGAGGATAACCTTACGCACCAGCTCCGGATCGTCCGTGATAATGTTGTCCACGCCGCAGTTGACCATCCGCTGCATATCTCCCTGATAATTCAGCGTCCAGGCACAGACTTCTTTACCAAGACTGTGCGCATGCTCTACAAAGCTTTCTGTGATGTACGTATATTTTACAGAAAAGAAGTCCGCCGCGTCCATATCCTCCAGGCCTCCGTACGACATTTTCATCGTATACCCGGTCTTGATATCCGGATTGATTTTCTTTGCCTGCCTGAGGAAATTGTAGTTCATGGAAGTCAGCACACACTGATCCACAAAGTCATTGTCCTCGATGATTTTCACCACTTTTTTGACAATATTCTGGTTGTGGCCGTTGTATTTTACTTCGATATTCAGGTTGATTTTTCCTTTCGCGTACGCGATGACTTCTTCCAGCTTCGGAATCTGCTCGCCGCGGAATTTTTTGTTGAATCGTACACCGGCATCGAGCTGGCTGATTTCATCGTAGGTCAGGGTCCAGATGCTGGCATTCAGACCGGTTGTCCGCCTCAGATTTGTGTCGTGCATAAGGACAATCTCACCATCACTCGTCTCCTGTACATCGATCTCCGCGTAATCCGACATGCTGTCCACTGCATATTTGATCGCGCTCATCGTATTTTCCGGTGCTTTTCTGGCTCCGCCCCGGTGCGCTGACACCGAAATATACTGGGAGGAAGCCGTTGCCTCTGCACGTGTTGCGCGCATGGCATATACAAGATAAACCGTTTCTCCCGCCAGCATGGCGATCGTGAGAACCACCGCCGTTACCGGACCGCAGAAGGTGCGTACCAGCTTCGAGCTCGGCTTTTTCGTTGTCCGGCTCTTCTGGTAGCCCTTTCGGGAGGAACGGATAAAAATCAGATACAGATACGTAATGCTTCCGATAAGGCCGAACGCTCCGCCGATCAGGCTCATCGTCGATTTGACCCAGTCACCGTAGACGATGACGGTACTGACAACGGTAGACGGCGTTTTCACCAGCTTTGCATAGGCAACGACAGCCGTTCCGAAAATCAGATACAAAACCCACGTAATCAGAAAAATCATCACCTGGAAAAAGACGTTGATGCCAAGCTCACGCAGCACGCGTTTTTCCAGTGTCTGGCGCACCCGCAGATGGGTATTTTTCTCTTTTTCCGTCATCATGCACCGGAACGGGATGGTGTAGGAAAACACAAACGAGAACGCGACAAGCAGAATCGTCAGCACCACCGGGATCCAGTATGCCGGGAAGGCATTGAAAATCTTCGTCAGGGAAACCTGAAGCAGTTTCATACTGCGGATGGCGCTATAGCTGCTGTGCAGCCAAAGGTACGGGAAGCTCGCTGCCATGTAGAAAAACCAGGTCCACGGGCGGGCACGCACAAACTGTGCAGCTCCTCTTCCGCCGGCAAGCATCATGACAGGAACGGAAATCCGTTTTCGTTTCCAGGAGGCCTCCAGAGCCGCCATGACAGCATAGATTTCAAACAGCATACAGAAAAAGAAAACAAGCAGAATTCCAAAAATCAACAGAAGGGTCAGCGGATGCAGCATGATCTTGTTGAAGTTTTCCGATGTCATATAACTCGTTCCCAGCTGTTTTAAGGAAAAGTTGATCGCCGCATTGGCGAGTCTTGAAACCAGCTGGCTGGAAAACAGGCAGTAGACCGTCTCAAATATCACGATGCTAAGCAGGTTTTTCTGCAAAAGTTTCCATGCCATATTCAGATAAATTCGTATCATTCCTGCATTTTTTACTGCCTTTTTTCTCATCTGCTGTTGTTCTCTCCTGTCAGCCGCAATTCCCCCCGATGAATCTGTATGCAAAAATTACCTTTATTTTTTCTCTTTTGTATTTTACATTTGACACTTCGAGTCTTTTTTGAAGCTCTTTTTCTTTCTGTTCATTTTAAACTATCTTCCAGTATAACACAAAACCGGGTCTTTGAGTATTCTTTTTTCTATTTCTGGTTGCACCACTTCTGCAGTTTTTTTACCATGGCGGATGGGCTGCTTACTGATTTTTCCATCCTGCTGTCCGCATCCGGTGCCTGCCGCAAAGCAACACCGAAAAAATACAGCACGAACGCAACGACGATGAGTTCGGGCTTTACATAATTCATTGCTTCCATGGAACATCCTTTCTGACTGTTCTGTTTTTGAAAGTCTTTTTTCTATATTATGATGGGATAATGATTTACGACTGGATAAGATTTTCTTACTGTAAACCAAAAAAATCCCACCTGTTTTTCAGATGGGATTTTCCAGTGGTGTGCTGTTCTTTGATTTTTAATTTACTATCTTGTGCAGCAATTCCCCTGACCTGCCCCTGGCTGCGGTGCCGCACAGAAAGTCTTTGCATCAAACGACGGATTAAACGCATAAAAGTTCTTCGAATTCAATTCGTCCTGTACAGAACGCAGTGCTTCACCAAAACGCTGGAAATGCACAACTTCACGCGCCCGCAGGAAACGAATCGGATCAGCTACCTCCGGATCTTTTACCAAGCGAAGGATGTTGTCGTACGTTGACCGGGCTTTCTGTTCTGGGGCGACCTTGTAAGTACAACATATACAAAAATATAGAGGGTAAAGCAGATATTCCGCCTTTCCAGTGTATCAATTCAGACGTTCAGAAATGAGCGTCTATTTTTTTACTCTAAAGCCAGAAAGGATGTGATACCACGAAGAAATCACCACCGCCGGAGCGTTCCCCTCCGGCTTCCAGACCGGAACCCGAAACCAACCATCAAACACAACATTCAGAAAGGACAGGTACATCTATATGGAATTAAAATTCGTTATCCCCAACATGGAAAAAACATTCGGCAACTTGGAGTTTGCCGGAGAAGACAAAACAGAACAGAGAAGAATCAACGGACGCATGGCGGTACTCTCTCGCAGCTTCAACCTTTATTCAGACGTACAGAGGGCGGATGATATTGTGGTTATCCTCCCTGCCGAAGCCGGAGAGAAACATTTTAACTTTGAGGAACGTGTGAAGCTCGTCAATCCCCGTATCACCGCAGAGGGCTATAAAATCGGCACAAGGGGCTTTACCAACTACATTTTACACGCTGATGATATGATAAAAGCGTAAGGAAAAGGAGGACATCAGACTATGAGATTAGCAAACGGAATCGTGATTGACAAGGAAGCAACATTCGGGGCATTGAAATTTTCTGCCCTCCGCCGTGAGGTTCACCTCCAGAATGAAGACGGCTCGGTATCAGAAGAAATCAAGGAGCGTACCTATGACTTAAAATCCAGAGGACAGGGGCGTATGATTCAGGTTTCTATCCCTGCCAGCGTGCCATTAAAGGAGTTCGATTACAACGCAGAGGTGGAAATTATCCATCCTGTGGCAGATACCGTGGCAACGGCTACCTTTCAGGGAGCAGAGGTGGACTGGTACATCAAGGCTGATGATATTGTTCTGAAAAAATGTG
Source organism: Blautia sp. AM29-29 (assembly GCF_003480555.1). Taxonomy (NCBI): domain Bacteria; kingdom Bacillati; phylum Bacillota; class Clostridia; order Lachnospirales; family Lachnospiraceae; genus Blautia; species Blautia sp. AM29-29. The sequence continues at coordinate 54,871 of NZ_QUJD01000011.1, read as the reverse complement.
CTGCCATGAATCCGCAATCACCAAAGAAAGAACCGCCAACAGAAAAATAAGTATGGACGCAATTACTGGATATGAAGAATACGAACAGGACTTCCGGCTGGTTTCTCTGCCGGAATACTGCTGGATGGCAGGTCAGCTTCTTATCGAAGCCCTAGAAGATTATCAGCCGCCGGAAAATCTGGCAGTTTATATGCCGGAATGTCTGTGCAGGGAGTTGTCCGGCTATACTTTTTTATTTCAAGCCCATATGGAAGACAACAAGAAAGGATATTCGCTGCTTTATATGGGCTATTTTTAATCACGGAAAGGAGGATTGTTCCCATGAAACAGCTTTTCCCCCGTGGAAAACGTATCCGTCCCACGGATAAAGACCTTGTATTCTATACTGCCCTTGCTTCTCTGCTCCCTGTCTTCCTGCTGGTTGTCCTGCTGTTTCATATCGGGCAGATTGCCGGAACCAACTGGCAGGAAGTGTCCCTCTCCCAGATAGTACAGGATGTAAATATCCCTTATCTGCTATTTAGCATGGGCGTGGCAGGACTGGTGTGCCTTACAGCAGTTCTTCTGTTCTGGCGATACCGCAGGGATGAAGTAAAGCAGCTCATCCACCGCCAAAAGCTGGCAAGGATGGTGTTGGAAAACAAGTGGTATGAATCGGAGCAGAGAAAGGAGGACGCTTTTTTCAAGGACTTGTCTTCCAGCCGTTCCAAAGAAACCATCACTTACTTTCCCAAAATCTACTACCGGATGAAACAAGGCTTGCTCCATATCCGTGTGGAAATCACCTTGGGGAAATATCAGGAACAGCTCTTAAACTTGGAGAGAAAGCTGGAAAGCGGCTTGTACTGTGAGCTGACGGATAAGGAATTAAAGGATTCCTATGTGGAGTACACCCTGCTCTATGATACCATTGCGAACCGTATCTCCATTGAGGATGTACAGGCAAAGGACGGCAGGCTCCGGCTCATGGAAAATGTCTGGTGGGAGTATGACAAGCTCCCCCATATGCTCATTGCCGGAGGAACCGGCGGCGGAAAGACCTACTTCATCCTGACCCTCATTGAAGCCCTGCTCCGCACCAACGCCGTCCTGTTCGTGTTAGACCCAAAGAACGCCGACCTTGCGGATTTACAGGCGGTTATGCCGGATGTGTACTACAAAAAGGAAGATATACTCGACTGCATTGACCGTTTCTATGAAGAAATGATGAAACGCAGCGAAGACATGAAGCTCATGGAGAATTACCGGACAGGGGAAAATTACGCTTATCTGGGGCTTCCTGCAAATTTCCTTATCTTTGATGAATATGTAGCATTTATGGAAATGCTCGGCACAAAGGAAAATGCCGCTGTCCTCAACAAATTAAAACAAATCGTTATGCTTGGGCGGCAGGCTGGCTTCTTCCTGATTCTCGCCTGCCAGCGTCCAGACGCAAAGTATCTGGGGGACGGAATCCGTGACCAGTTTAATTTCCGTGTGGCTCTGGGGCGGATGTCGGAAATGGGCTATGGAATGATGTTCGGGGAAACCACAAAGGATTTCTTCCTAAAGCAGATAAAAGGGCGTGGCTATGTGGATGTGGGAACCAGCGTTATCTCGGAATTTTACACGCCCTTTGTGCCAAAAGGACACGATTTCCTCAAAGAAATAAAAAAACTGATAGACAGCAGGCAGGAAGTGCAGGCGGCGTGCGAAGCGAAAGCCGCAGAAACGGACTGACCTGCTGTGGCTGGTGTGCCGCAAGGCACGCCAGCATGAACCCCTCGTATCTAACAGAGGGGTACAAATCGACAGGCAACAATCAAACAACAGGGCAGAATCCCACGATACACAAGGGATTCTCCCATATCCGGCGTATGTCAACAAGACTCTGAAAGTTGACATACGCTTTTTTAGACAGGAGGGATTTTCACTGAATGAAGAAACATGGGTACAGGACATCAAAGAAAAACGGGAAGTTTACGGCATCTCACAACAGAAACTTGCGTTAGCTGCCGGAATCACCCGTCCGTACCTGAGCGATATTGAAACGGGCAAGGCTCACCCATCCGAAGCATTACAGGAAGCCATCTCAGAAGCTCTGGAACGCTTCAATCCAGACAATCCCCTTGAAATGCTCTTTGACTATGTTCGGATTCGCTTTCCTACTACGGATGTGAAGCATATCGTGGAAGACGTGCTGCGGCTAAAGCTGCCTTACTTTATCCATGAAGACTACGGCTTCTATTCTTACACAGAGCATTACTACCTGGGTGATATTTTCGTTCTGGTATCGCCGGAACTGGAAAAAGGGGTGCTGCTGGAACTGAAAGGGCGTGGCTGCCGCCAGTTTGAAAGCTATCTGCTGGCACAGGAACGGAGCTGGTATGAGTTTTTCATGGATGTTCTCATGGAGGACGGCGTGATGAAACGGCTTGACCTCGCCATCAATGACAAAACGGGAATCCTGAACATTCCCCATCTGACAGAGAAGTGCCGGAATGAAGAATGTATCTCGGTCTTTCGCAGCTTTAAAAGCTACCGCAGCGGCGAACTGGTACGGTGTGAGGAAAAAGAATGTATGGGGAACACCCTGTATATCGGCTCCCTCCAAAGTGAGGTGTACTTCTGCATTTATGAAAAAGACTATGAGCAGTACAAAAAGCACGATATTCCCATTGCGGACGCAGAGGTAAAGAACCGCTTTGAAATCCGGCTGAAAAATGAGCGTGCCTTTTACGCCATCCGTGACCTGTTAGAACATGACAATCCAGAACGGACAGCGTTTCAAATCATCAACCGCTATGTCCGGTTCGTGGACAGGGACGATACGAAGCCCCGTTCTGACTGGCGTATCAATGAGGAATGGGCGTGGTTTATGGGGGAACACAGGGGAAGCCTGAAACTGACAACCAAACCGGAACCCTATTCCTTTGAACGCACCCTGCACTGGCTCTCCCATCAGGTAGCCCCCACGTTAAAGCTGGCTCTCCGTCTGGATAAGATGAACCACACCCAGATTGTCCATGACATCATCACCCATGCAAGGCTGACGGAGAAGCATGAAAAAATCCTGAAGCAGCAAGCCGCCGCTGCAAAGGAGGTGGTGCTTTAACGGCGGCAATTTTAGAACCTAAGAAATCTTACAGGAAAGAAAGGAGCTTTTATGAATTTCGGACAGAATCTTTACAACTGGTTTTTATCCAACGCCCAGTCCCTTGTGCTGCTGGCAATCGTGGTGATTGGACTGTACCTCGGATTTAAGAGGGAATTTTCCAAACTTATCGGCTTTTTAGTAGTTTCCCTCGTAGCGGTCGGTCTGGTCTTCAATGCGGACGGTGTAAAGGACATCTTACTGGAACTGTTCAATAAGATTATCGGTGCATAGGAAACCCATTTTACACTTCCGTTATGGAGCAAGCTCTGATTGCTTCATGGCGGAAGTCCACTAGGGGCTTGGGGAGCGTAACTCCCCAAAAGAAAGAAGATGTAATATGATAGTGTATGATAATTGAGATAAACTAAGAATGGTGGTATAATTTCTTTAATAGTAATTGAAAGTGGAGGAAATGTATGAAGGATTTTATTGATTTTTTGAAATTACCACCGAACATTTTAGGAGCTTTATCTATTGCCAGTGGTACATTATTATTATTGCCTCAAAAGTTAGCCCAAAAGTTTTATATTATAAATTTTCGAGAAAAATATGGTTTTACAATAGGCATTGTTTTTGTGATTTCCACAGCTTTACTAATCGTTTTATTACTATCTAAAATTTTTCATTTCTTTTATGACAAGTATGCTTCTAAGAGATTAGGAACTGCTCAGATTAAATATTTGAAAAATATGACACCAGAACAGGTGACAATCATTCGGGAGTTTTTACGTGAACCAACTCACACCCTGCCATTACCCATGAACAATGGATTAGTAATAGAACTTCAACATTTACAAATATTAACCCCTGCCGGACAAACTCATTTAGTAAGTATGTTAGACCCACAAATCAATTATTTTTTACAACCTTGGGTAATTAAAAAAATCAATAGTAATGAAGAATTAAAGCGAATATTTTATTAGAAAAATGGCAACTGACAAACAAAGTTAGTTGCCATTTTTTGTTCTAAGAAAGGACGTGATACTGATTGAGGAAATGAGAATCTACATCCTGAACACCACACTGTTTTACCATGAAGATTTTGAGGCATATCCTGGGGCATGGTTTTCCTGCCCTGTGGATTTTGAAGAAATCAGGGAACGTCTTGGGGTTCAGAGTGAGGAAGAAATCGAAATTGAAGACTATGAGCTGCCCTTTCCATTGGAGGGCAACACAAGGCTCTGGGAAATCAACGCCCTTTGCCGGATGGTACAGGAAATGCAGGGAACGCCCCTCTATTATGAAATGGATGTGGTACAAAAACGGTGGTTTTCCAGCTTTACGGAATTTATCGACCACAAAGACCAGATACGCTGCTATCCGGTGCAGGACGGGGAATCCCTCGCCCGTTATCTGGTGCAGGAGGTACAGCTATTTGGAGAAGTACATCCAGACCTGTTGAACCATATCGACTACGCTGCCATTGGTCGGGAACTGGAAACCAGCGAAAACTACCTGTTTACGGGCAATGGTATCTTTTATTACCGCTAAAAGGAGGTAGAAGAACTTGGAGGAAATGCGGATTTACATTGCCAACTTAGGAAAATACAATGAGGGCGAACTGGTCGGGGCATGGTTCACGCCGCCTGTGGACTTTGAGGAAGTCAAGGAACGTATCGGTTTGAATGATGAATATGAGGAATACGCCATCCATGATTATGAGCTGCCCTTTGAGATTGACGAATATACCCCCATTGAAGAAGTCAACCGCCTGTGTGAAATGGTGGAGGACTTACCGGAGTACATTCAGGAGGAACTATCAGAGCTGCAATCCTACTTTGGCAGTATCGAAGAACTCTGTGAGCATGAAGACGATATTATCTGCCATTCCGGCTGTGATGATATGGCGGATGTGGCTCGCTGCTATCTGGAAGAAAGCGGACAGCTTGGCGAACTTCCGGCACACTTACAAAACTATATCGACTACGCCGCCTATGGGCGTGACATGGAATTGGAGGGAACCTTTGTTGCCACAAACCACGGCGTATATGAAATCTTACGGTAGACCCGTCTGTATCTCTTTCAGGAAATACAGGCGGATTTTTTGATTCAGGGGCAGCTCGTTTGCTGCCCCCATCTTTTAGAAAGGACGGACAACATGAAGAAAATACGAAGCTATACCAGTATCTGGTCGGTGGAAAAGGTACTCTATTCCATCAATGATTTTAAGCTGCCATTCCCCATCACATTTACGCAGATGGCGTGGTTCGTGGTATCGGTGTTTGCAGTGATACTCTTAGGGAACCTCCCTCCCCTTTCGTTCATTGACGGGGCATTTTTGAAATACTTCGGCGTACCCTTTGCCCTCACTTGGTTCATGTGCCAGAAGACCTTTGACGGGAAGAAGCCTTACGGCTTCCTGAAATCCGTACTGGCATATCTGGTACGCCCGAAACTGACCTATGCAGGAAAGCCCGTGAAGCTGGAAAAGGAATATCCGGCACAGCCCATCACGGCAGTAAGGAGTGATATTTATGGCATATCCGATTAAATATATCGAAAATAACCTTGTGTTCAACCATGACGGGGAGTGCTTTGCTTACTATGAGCTGCTTCCCTACAACTATTCTTTTTTAAGCCCCGAACAGAAATATCAGGTACACGATTCCTTCCGGCAGCTTATCGCCCAGAACAGGGACGGGAAGATTCACGCCCTGCAAATCAGCACCGAATCCAGCATACGGGCAGCACAGGAACGCTCCAAACAGGAAGTAACAGGCAAGTTAAAAGATATTGCCTGTGCAAAGATTGACGCACAGACCGAAGCCCTGATTTCCATGATAGGGGAAAATCAGGTGGACTACCGCTTTTTTATCGGCTTCAAGCTGCTTGTCAATGAGCAGGAAGTCACCATGAAGCAGTTCCGCAGGGAAGCAAAGACCGCCGTTTCCGATTTTCTCCATGAAGTCAACCACAAACTCATGGGGGATTTTGTTTCCATGAGCAATGAGGAAATCTGGCGGTTTCAGAAGATGGAAAAACTGTTAGAGAATAAAATCTCACGCCGCTTTAAAGTCCGGCGGCTTGATAAGGACGATTTTGGCTATCTGATTGAGCATTTATACGGGCAGACCGGAACCGCCTACGAAGATTATGAGTATTATCTTCCGAAAAAACGGTTTCAGGAGGAAACGCTGGTGAAATACTATGACCTCATCAAACCCACCCGTTGTCTGATAGAGGAAAACCAGCGGTATCTGAAAATCGAACAGGAAGACGGGACGGTCTATGCCGCCTACTTCACCATCAACAGCATTGTGGGGGAACTGGACTTCCCATCCTCGGAAATCTTTTACTATCAGCAGCAGCAATTCACCTTTCCCATTGATACCTCTATGAATGTGGAGATTGTCACAAACCGGAAAGCCCTCTCCACGGTGCGGAACAAGAAAAAAGAGCTGAAAGATTTGGATAACCACGCATGGCAGAATGACAGCGAAACCAGCACAAACGTGGTGGACGCTTTAGACAGCGTAAATGAGCTGGAATCCACCTTAGACCAGAGTAAGGAATCCATGTATAAGCTGTCCTATGTGGTGCGTGTGACGGCTCCCGACTTGGAGGAACTGAAACGCCGTTGCAATGAGGTGAAAGATTTTTATGACGATTTGAACGTGAAGCTGGTTCGCCCCTTTGGGGATATGCTAGGGCTGCATGGGGAATTTCTCCCTGCCAGCAAACGGTATCTGAACGATTACATCCAGTATGTCACCAGTGACTTCCTCGCTGGTCTTGGTTTCGGAGCAACCCAGATGTTGGGGGAACCAGAGGGTATTTATATCGGGTACAGCCTTGATACAGGAAGAAATGTGTACTTAAAACCTGCCCTTGCCAGTCAAGGGGTAAAAGGCTCTGTTACCAACGCCCTTGCTGCCGCTTTTGTCGGCTCCCTCGGCGGTGGAAAATCATTCAGCAACAACATGATTGTCTATTATTCCGTACTATTTGGGGCACAGGCTCTCATTGTTGACCCGAAAGCGGAACGGGGACGCTGGAAAGAAACCCTGCCGGAAATCGCCCATGAAATCAATATCGTAAACCTGACCTCAGAGGAACAGAACAGGGGCTTACTTGACCCCTATGTGATTATGGAGAACCCAAAGGATTCCGAATCACTGGCAATCGACATCCTGACCTTTTTAACCGGCATTTCCAGCCGTGACGGGGAAAAGTTCCCTGTTCTTCGGAAAGCCATCCGTGCAGTGACAAACAGTGAGGAACGGGGACTTTTCAAAGTGATTGAGGAACTTCGGGCGGAGGGAACCACCATCAGCACCAGCATAGCCGACCATATCGAATCCTTTACGGACTATGACTTTGCACACCTGCTCTTTTCGGATGGGGATGTCACACAGTCCATCAGCCTTGAAAAGCAGCTCAATATCATTCAGGTGGCGGATTTGGTGCTGCCGGATAAAGAAACCTCGTTTGAAGAATACACCACAATGGAGCTGCTTTCCGTGGCAATGCTCATTGTAATCAGCACCTTTGCCCTCGACTTTATCCACACCGACCGCAGCGTGTTTAAGATTGTGGATTTGGATGAAGCATGGAGCTTCTTACAGGTGGCACAGGGCAAGACCCTCTCTATGAAGCTGGTTCGTGCCGGACGTGCCATGAACGCAGGCGTTTACTTTGTCACCCAGAACACGGACGATTTGCTGGATGAAAAGCTGAAAAACAATCTGGGCTTGAAGTTTGCGTTCCGTTCCACAGACATCAACGAAATCAAGAAGACCCTCGCCTTTTTTGGGGTGGATTCCGAAGATGAAAACAACCAGAAGCGGCTCCGTGACTTGGAAAACGGGCAGTGCCTTATCAGTGATTTGTACGGGCGTGTGGGAGTGATACAGTTCCATCCTATCTTTGAAGACCTGTTCCATGCCTTTGATACCAGACCGCCCATGAGAAAAGAGGTGGATTGATGGTGATACATAGAACTTCCAACGGGCAGCAACTCCCTGTTCCCTATTCAGCAAAAAAGGGCTTGTCTTGGAAAATAGCAGGAAAATTGATTGGCAGGGTGCTTCTGGCACTCCTGCTCATCCTCCTGTTGCTTGCAGTCTTCGGCACAGCCGCCCACGCTGCCGGACTGGTGGATGATACGGTGGACGCTGCCAACGAATACAGCAAATACCCTCTGGACAACTACCAGCTTGATTTTTATGTGGACAGCGGATGGGACTGGCTCCCGTGGAACTGGCTGGACGGTATCGGAAAACAGGTGATGTACGGGCTGTATGCCATCACAAATTTTATCTGGACAATCAGCCTGTACCTTTCCAACGCCACAGGGTATCTGATTCAGGAAGCCTACTCGTTGGACTTCATTTCCTCTACGGCGGATTCCATTGGGAAAAATATGCAGACCTTGGCAGGCGTTACCACAGGCGGCTTGTCCTCGGAGGGATTTTATATCGGGTTCCTGCTGATTCTCATTCTGGTGGTGGGGATTTACGTTGCCTACACAGGGCTTATCAAACGGGAAACCACAAAAGCCATCCATGCCGTTGTGAATTTCGTGGTGGTGTTCGTGCTGTCCGCTGCCTTTATCGCCTATGCTCCTGATTATATCGGGAAAATCAATGAATTTTCCGCAGACATCAGCAATGCCAGCCTGACCCTTGGCACAAAGATTGTGCTGCCAAACTCGGAAAGCCAGGGAAAAGACAGTGTGGATTTGATACGGGACAGCCTGTTTTCCATTCAGGTCAAACAGCCGTGGCTCCTGCTGCAATACGGCAACTCGGATGTGGAAAGTATTGGGGCTGACCGTGTGGAACACCTGCTCTCAACCAGTCCAGACGAAAACAACGGGCAGGACAGGGAAGAAATCGTGGTGGAGGAAATCGAAGACAGGGAAAATACCAACCTTACCATCACAAAGACCATCAACCGCTTGGGAACCGTCTTCTTCCTGTTCATGTTCAATATCGGTATCTCCGTTTTTGTATTCCTGCTCACAGGGATAATGATTTTTTCACAGGTGCTTTTTATCATCTACGCCATGTTCCTGCCTGTGAGCTTCCTCCTTAGCATGGTTCCCTCTTTTGAGGGGATGTCCAAACGTGCCATTACAAAACTGTTCAATACCATCCTTACCAGAGCCGGAATCACCCTGATTATCACGGTAGCGTTCAGCATTTCCACCATGCTCTACAACCTGTCTGGGGAATATCCGTTCTTCCTGACGGCGTTCTTGCAGATAGTGACCTTTGCCGGAATTTATTTTAAGCTGGGGGATTTGATGGGGATGTTCTCCTTACAGAGTGGGGATTCCCAAAGCATGGGGAGCCGTATCATGCGAAGACCCCGTATGCTCATGCACGCCCATATGCACCGTTTACAGCATAAGTTAGGGCGTTCTGTGGCAGCTCTTGGGGCTGGAACGGCTGCATACCACGCAGGGAAACAAGCTAGCCCAGACCAGAGAAATGCTTCCAACTCCGGTACTTCCAAAAATACACAGGCAGACCACACCCGACCAAACGGACGGGCAGCACCAGAAAAGGAATCTGCATGGAAACGGGCTGGCTCTGCTGTGGGTGCGGTGGCAGATACCAAAGATAAGATAGCCGATACTGCCGGACAGCTTCGGGAGCAGGCAAAGGATTTGCCTGTCAATGCAAAGTACGCCCTTTACCACGGGAAAACACAGGTATCAGAGGGAGTACGGGATTTTACTTCCAGCGTGACCCAGACCCGAACTGCCAGAGCCGAACAGCGGAACGCACAGGCAGAAAGCCGCAGACAGACCATTGCAGAACGCAGGGCGGAACTGGAACAGGCAAAACAGCCGCAACAGACAGCTTCCGAATCCCCCAAAGGGGCGGCTCCCGTCCATGAACGCCCTGTTACTGCAAAGCAGCCGGAAGATTTCCGACATCATGCAGATACCACTCATACAGGAAAACCAGCCATGCAGCCGGTTTCCCCATCCATCAGGGAACGGGGACAGGTTCCTTATGGGGGAACTGTGGCAGAACGGGCTTCGGTTCCGGTAGTAAAGGCAGCTTCCATCCACCATGAACAGCTACCGTCTGCAAGGACAGAACGCCAGATACTCCCTCCGGCTTCCCCAGACAAACCAGAGGAAAGACAAAAGGCAAATACGGCTCCTGTGATACCGGAAAGAAAACGGGCTGCCCCTGCGGTAAAAGAATCGAACTTTACCATCCGGCGTACCACCGCCAGAAAGGAGTGGACAAAAACGGTAACAGCGGCTGCCAAACAAAAGAAAGGGGAGAAACCATGAAGTTAAGACACCTTTTCTTTGCCTGTTCCGGCGTGTTCGTGATGATGTTCTCCCTGCTCCTTTTGGTGGTGATTGTCTTCTCGGATGAGGAAGACGGCGGAAGCGGCGGAAACCTTATCTATGGGGGCGTGAGCGTATCACAGGAAGTCCTCGCCCATAAGCCTATGCTGGAAAAGTATGCAAGGGAATATGGCATAGAGGAATACTTAAATGTGCTGCTCGCCATCATTCAGGTGGAATCCGGCGGCACGCTGGAAGACGTTATGCAGTCCTCGGAATCTCTGGGGCTTCCCCCGAACTCCCTTAGTACAGAGGAATCCATCAAACAGGGCTGCAAGTATTTCTCGGAACTGCTCGCAGCGGCAGAAACAAAGGGCTGTGACTTAAACAGCGTGATTCAATCCTATAATTACGGCGGCGGTTTCCTAGACTATGTGGCAGTACACGGAAAAAAATACACCTTTGAACTGGCAGAAAGCTTCGCAAGGGACAAATCCGGCGGAAAGAAAGTCACCTACACCAACCCTGTTGCGGTAGAGAAAAACGGGGGCTGGCGGTATTCCTATGGAAATATGTTCTATGTCCTCTTGGTATCGCAATACCTGACCGTGGCACAGTTTGATGATGAAACGGTACAGGCTATCATGGAGGAAGCCTTAAAGTATGAGGGCTGGACGTATGTGTATGGGGGCGATTCCCCCTCCACTTCCTTTGACTGTTCGGGACTGGTGCAGTGGTGCTATGGCAAGGCAGGAATCGCCCTGCCACGGACAGCACAGGAACAGTACAATGTGACGCAGCACATCCCCCTGTCCGAAGCAAAAGCAGGGGATTTAGTCTTTTTCCACTCCACCTACAACGCCGGAACCTACATCACCCATGTGGGGCTGTATGTGGGAAATAACCGGATGTACCATGCCGGAAATCCCATTGGTTACGCAGACCTGACAGGCTCCTACTGGCAACAGCACCTTGCCGGAGCCGGACGAATCAAACAATAAGAAAGGATGAACCGATATGATTCAGATTAGAAAAGAGGATAACCAGAAAAAGCAGAAAGAAAAGAAACTGAAAATCTACAAAGTCAATACCCATAAAAAAACCGTGATTGCCCTGTGGGTGCTGCTGGCAGTGAGCTTCCTGTTTGCCGTCTATAAGAATTTCACGGCGATAGACATTCATACTGTCCATGAAACCAAAGTGATTGAGGAAACCATCCTCGACACCCACAAGATAGAGAATTTTGTGGAGAATTTCGCAGAAGTCTACTATTCATGGGAACAGTCCGCTGCTTCCATTGATAACCGGACAAATGCTTTAAAAGGCTATCTCACCGGAGAACTGCAAGCCCTGAATGTAGATACTGTCCGAAAAGACATCCCTGTATCGTCTGCCCTGACCGATTTTCAGATATGGGAAATCACAGAAGAAAAGGAGCAGCATTATCAAGTGACCTATACGGTGGAACAGCGTATCACAGAGGGAGAATCCAGTAAAACCGTCCGTTCCGCTTATCAGGTGACGGTCTATGTAGACAGCTCTGGAAACCTGACGATTATCCAGAACCCTACCATCACCAGTGTTCCCGTAAAGTCCGGCTATACACCAAAAGCGGTACAAAGTGACGGTACGGTGGATTCCATCACCACGGAGGAAATCAACGAATTTCTCACTACCTTTTTCAAGCTGTACCCTACGGCAACCGCAAAGGAGCTGACCTATTATGTGAATGAGGGCGTGCTGAACCCTGTGGGGAAAGAATATATCTTCTCGGAACTGGTAAATCCTGTCTACAACCGAAACGGAAATCAGGTGACAGCTTCCCTTGCAGTAAAATATCTGGATAACCAGACCATGACAACACAGGTATCGCAGTTTTACCTTGTGCTGGAAAAGAACGGGGAAAACTGGAAAATTGTGAAATAGTTATAGAGAAACGTGCATTTCTCATTTGGAGATTTGCACGTTTCTCTTACAAAGTATTTAAAAGAAATTTTCGTTTAATCTTTATATTTTTGATTAGCTCCCAGCAGTAGTGTATCAATTGCTTCGGATAATTCTTTTCTTACTTTATCAGGATTTGAAAAGGCATATCTTAATTGTAATGTTGTATAACCATGAAGCATACCTGTTACCATGCTCAAAATTTCAGTGGTCTTATCTGGATTAAAGCCACATGAGCAAATAAGTGTTTTAAGTAAAGATAGATAATCATTAAAAATGATTGCTGTTTCCTCTGTTCCATTCCAACTAGCCCATTGAATTATTTCATACACACCGGGATGTTCAATCATATAATTAAGATATTCAACTGCCACTAATTTTAACGCTGAATCCCCTGTCTTACCGATTGCTGCACGAATCATTTTTTCATTCATAGTACGCATACCACTATGTGCTATCTCCCTAAGAAGTTCATCCAAACTTCCTATATGATTATATAAGGAGGGGGTACGAATCCCTAAATTTTCAGCAATAGCTTTCAAAGAAACATTATGAAGTCCATTTCTATCAGCCATATCAGACGCTGTTTTTATAACTTCGGCTCTTGTAACTCGCATATTCATTTTCCTCTTTCTTCACATCATTTACCTCATTTTAAGTAATTAAATTAGCGAAGTCAATAATTAGGTTAGAAAAAAAGAACTTTTATATTGACAAATTGTCTTATAATATTTAATATTACTAATATAATTAGTTTTAATACTACTATAATTAGTTTATGAAAGGAACTACAAATATGTGTACAAGATTTGTGTATAATGGGAAAGAAACCATTGTTGGGTTCAATTTTGATATTGACCTTTCTGAATGGGAACATACCGTAATTGCTGAAAAAGACCGTTTTTTTATAGGGATAAAAATGTCCGATAATAAGTATCACTCTTTTCACGGAATCAATAGAAATGGGAATGTTGGCACATTGTTGTATGTACATGGAAATGACAATGCACAATTTTGCGGTAATGAATCATGCTATACAATAGCTGATTTGACAGAAAATTTTATAAAAGGCAACCTCTCTTTTGATGATTCATTGGAAATAGTGAAAAAAAAGAAAATTACTTATGCTCCTGACACTACTATGCAGGCTATGTTTTCAGATAGAACTGGGCGTGTTCTCATTATTGAACCGGGGATTGGGTATCGTTTGGAAAAAGAAAAATATTCCTTAATAACAAATTACTCCATTTTAAAACCAGAATTGACTAATCCATATGTTTTATCTGGGGATAACAGATATGAAAAGGCAAAGGATTTACTGCAAGGATATGGAGAAAACTTCTCTATTTCCAACGCCTTTGATGTACTTAGGTCAGTACGTCAGGAAGGACTTTGGGCAACCAGAGTTTCTTTTGTATATTCCGTTACTAAAAATAAGGTATATTATGTGTTGAACAATGATTTCAAAAATATTGCAGAGTATCAATTCTAATATCACTGCAATTATAAGCAAAAGTGGAGGATTTACATTTCCCCCACTTCCTTAGATTTGACAATACCATCTGCCTATTGCAATTTTTATTTACTTTTCCATCAATATTTCAAACAACAATTTCTACTTCGACAATCAAGTTAATTTATGTTGTTTAACCTCTATTTCCTTTGTCTACTAAGACATTTAATTATTTACCATACATCTGTGATAATTTTTAATTTGCCTATTGACTTTAACGTTACGTCATAGTATATGATAAAACCAAAAGGAGGAACTAGAATTATGAAAATATCCGCTATCCGTTCTGACAAAGTTTATTCAAAAATTATGAATGCACCGTTAGACAAAAAAAATGACATTTATAGATATGAACTTATGAAGCCTTTTGAAAAAAAGTGGGCTTGTTATAGTGTTCCTATGAAAGCTCTAACGCCTAATGGATATGATGTAATTATGGCAAGCGAAATGCTTGGACATATCGCCCCAACCGCTGTTGACCAAAAGCAACAAAATAATATTAAGCTAATTTCTGATAATACACTCTGGGAAAAATGTGAGTTATCCATTCAGCAGTCGTTGAATTGCTTTGTTGAACACGGTGTTAATCTACCCATTAAAGAATATGCGTTTACAATTTTACTTGCAAATGCTAAAAATCCTTACATTATTTTAAATGATGGTTACTGTGGTGATGGTGGTATTCCAGGATATATTTTTTCTTGGTTACTACCTAATGAATACACTTTATCACATCTTCATGTAGCATTAGCACATGAAACTAATCACAACGTACGATTTCAATTTATTAAATGGAAGAATGACATCACTCTTGGTGAAATGATAGTCAATGAGGGATTGGCAGAAAACTTTGCAACATTTCTGTATGGTGAAGATAAAGCAGGTCCTTGGGTAACAAAAACTGATATAGAAACCTTAAATGAATATATTAAGCCTATTATTCGGGACGGTTTAAATGTTCAAGGATTAGAAAATCTGAATGCATACCTTTATGGTGATGAAATGGCAGCATTACAAAACTATCCTCAGGTCGGATTACCCTATTGTTCCGGATATGCGTGTGGCTATCACTTGATTAAACACTACTTGCAAAAGACTGGAAAAAACATTGTCGAAGCAACTCTATTACCTGCAAAAGAAATTTTAAATGCTACGGAGGATTTTTGGAATGAATGAAAAAGCTAAAACAGTCCATGAAGTTGCTAAATTAACAGGTATTACTGCTCGAACACTACATTATTATGATGAAATTGGTTTATTAAAACCATCTATTATAACCGAAGCAAAATACCGTCAGTATACAGACGACGATTTAACTAGGCTTCAGGAAATTTTGTTTTTTAGAGAAGTTGGATTCGCCCTAAAAGAAATTAAGGAACTGCTGGATTCACCTCATTATGTTCGTTCAGAAGCATTAGAGCGTCATGTACTGATTTTGGAAGCTCAGAAAGAACGAATAGAAGCTTTGATTTCACTTGTAAAAGACACAATCAACGGAAATAAAGAAATTAAATTTTCTGCATTTTCAAATGCAAAAATACTTGAGTTACAATCGCAATTTCAAGAAGAAGTATTAGAACAATGGGGAAATACTGAAAGTTTCAGAGAATACAAGACTATGTTTTCTTCCCATTCAAAGCAAATACAAGAGAAAGAAATAGAATCTTTTTATTCAATGGCTCGCAATATTTTTGAAAAACTAGCTATGTATGAAAATAGTCCTGCGGAAAGTTCAGAAGTACAAGCAATAGTACATGAATGGCAACAATATATTTCTGAACACTTTTATGAATGTAATAAACAAATTTTATCTAATTTGGGAGTTCTCTATATTACAGATGAAAGATTTACCACTTTTATAAATAGATTTAGTAGTGGAAATCTTGCAGCTTTTTTTAATGAAGCAATACAAATTTTTTGCAGAGGTTCAGAATGAATATGATGGAGTGGGTTATTTGTCCTATATGCAACAATAAAACAAGGATTAAAATACGAAAAGATACACAGCTAAAAAACTTTCCGTTGTATTGTCCAAAATGTAAAAAAGAAAGTTTGATATGCGTAAATAACTTCAAAATAGAAATTATCAAAGAGCCAGACGCCTAGACGCAGAGCCGATAATTTATAAGCTATATAGCTTATAGACTATCGGCTCATTTTAATTTCAATCTTATTCTTGCAGGCAATAGAAGTTATTTATCTTCCATTTCCTTGTATTTGACAATACCATCTGCAACGCTTTCCATGATAACAAGGTCTGCGTCTGTAAAATTGTCAATTTTGCTTTCAAGCTGTCTTCGTCTGCTGCTTTTTGCCAGACTATCAGAGGATAAAAAGAACTCATCCACTGATACATTCAGCAGAGATACAAGGTCGTACAGCACCTGTAAACTTGGGTGCTGCCCTTTATTCTCAATATTGGTTAAATAGCGTGGGTCAATTTCAATCATTGCTCCCACCTGTTCACGGGTCAAACCCTGTTTTTTGCGGGCTTCTTTTATGGCAAGCCCAAACGCCCTGAAATCATATTTATCTTCTTTTTTACGCATAATACACCACCTCTGTACATTTTACTGTTCCTGTTGTAATAGCGACAGGTATAGAAAAACGTATTACATAGTTGTACAGTTCCTATTATGCGTATCAAAGATAAAACTATGCTGCCGAAACGGAAATAAAAAAAACCGTTATTTGGCAGCATACTTTCCCTGCGTCAAAATCACATCATCTTTTCCAGACGACGGTTTAACAAAAGCCGCCGTCTTTTTTTGCATGAAATATAGATGATTTTTAAAGTCTACTACTTTATACAGACAGCGGCTTACAGGAGGAAGCCGCTATGCAAAATATTTTCTTAAATATATCTACATTCGGTAAACCGTTAAAAAAAGCCATCCACCTACGCTAGAAAAGTCTGACCCGCAATATGGTTTTTTACAATACATAGTAAGAACTATCGAAGCACACAAGCAGAAATATCGTCTGTTTGCGTGCTTTTTTAGTTGGAAGAAAAAGTTTTTAAATTTTTCTTCTCAAAACGCAACTGCACCCCCTGTCCTGTCGGGACTAAGAGCGAAAAGGGGGAAAGAAGCAGAAATTCCTATCAACTCGCTCCCTTTCAAGGCTGGAAAGGGGGTGAGCAATGATGAAGCCATCTGAATTTCAGACAACCATAGAGAACCAGTTTGATTATATCTGTAAAGTCGCTATGGAGGATGAACGCAAAGACTATCTCAAAGCGTTGTCCAGACAGTGTAAACGGGAAACCCTGTTCTGTGATATGGACGATTACACCGTCAATCTGTTTTCTTCCGAAGACACCTATCCCTCCCATTTCCATACTTTTGAAATGGATGGATTTACTGTCCGCATTGAAAACAGCCTATTAGCAGAAGCATTAGAAAATCTGGATGGAAAGAAACGTGACGTTATCCTGAGATATTATTTCCTCGGATTTGACGATACGGAAATTTCAAAAATTCTGGAAGTCAACCGTTCTACCATCCAGAGAAGAAGACACGCCGGACTGGAATTTATCAAAAAATTTATGGAGGAAGAAGCATGACAGCAAAGCACCCTATGATTCCGTTTCCTGTGATTGTCAGGGCTGCGGACGGCGATATTGAAGCAGTCAACCAGATTGTACGCCATTACAGCGGTTTTATTGCCAGCCGTTCCATGCGTCCCATGAAAGACGAATATGGCAATACCCACATGGTTGTAGATGAAACCCTACGCCGCCGGATGGAAACACGTCTGATTGCAAAGATTTTATCTTTTGAAATCAGGGAACCAAAGTAAAAATAACGCTCTCCTGTGGAAGCATGGACAAGCCCATGCTTCCCAGACAGAGCTTGCCAGTCTATTAAAGTGCATTATCACCAGTGCATTTTAACAGGCTGACAAAGCCAGATTGTTCCTTGAAAAAGAAAGCGTCTAATCAACGCAGCATAAAGCAGCCGAATACGTTTCGATAGAAAGAGAGCCGTTGGGCTGGCACGCCGTAACCCACCAAAGGAGGGATGAAACCGGATAGCGATTCCTGCCAGCGTTCCATAAGCAGCTTACCGCAATAGCTGCCGCCATGACCTTTCTATCGTGATAATGATACTTCCGTACAGCCTTAGTCCGTGTGATGATGTAGCACCGCTGGCAAAGGGTACGGCTGGATGAGAACCATGCAGGGGTGAGATTCCCATGAGCTTTAGCGGAAGCTGTTCGGTTTGCTAAGGATGATTCTTTCATAATGAACAAGCATTTTTGCATAGTCTGTAAACATAGTAAAGACTGTGAGGTGGAATTATGCCAAAAGAAGCAGAAATTTCCTGCAAAAATGTATTTAAGTGTGAAGATAAGTCGGCATTAAAAAAAGAGTTCAATCAGAAATGGATAGAACTCATCAATCAATTAGAAAAATCCAAAGGACAGGTATTACCTGTAAAATGATAGACAAACATTTCTCAACACGGTATAATAAGTGTAGGTGGAATGTTTGTTTTATCTTCTCTTTAAGGGAGATAAAATATGATGAACACAAAGTCAAAAGTTGCTATTTATTGCCGCTTATCAGAAGAAGATAGAAACAAACAACATGAAACTGATGATAGTAACAGTATTCAAAATCAAAAATCCATGCTGATTCAATATGTATTGGAACAAGGTTGGGAAGTCTACAATATATACAGTGATGACGATTATACTGGTTCAGATAGACGAAGACCAGAATTTAACAAACTGTTAAATGACGCTGAACACCGAAAATTTGATATTATCCTCTGTAAAACACAATCCAGATTTACCAGAGAGTTAGAGTTGGTGGAAAAATACATACATGGATTGTTTCCTATTTGGGGGATTCGTTTTATCAGTATTGTAGATAATGCAGATACCGCTAATAAAGGAAACAAAAAATCAAGACAAATCAATGGTCTGGTTAATGAGTGGTATTTAGAGGATATGTCAGAAAACATCCGCAGCGTATTGACTGACCGCCGGAAGAATGGATTTCATATTGGTGCATTTGCTCTTTATGGTTATAAAAAAGACCCCGAACAAAAGGGACACCTGATTATTGACGAAGAAGCTGCTGCTGTTGTCAGAGAAGTTTTTACTTTATTTTCACAGGGATATGGCAAAACAGCGATTGCCCGTATGCTGAATGACCGTGGGATTCCAAACCCTACGGAATATAAACGGCTTCATGGTTTACGCTATAAGCAGCCTACCAGAAAAAATAGTACCTTATGGAAATATTTTGCTATTTCCGATATGCTGACAAATGAAATTTATATCGGAAATATGGTTCAAGGAAAATACGGCAGTGTTTCGTATAAGACAAAACAAAATAAGCCCAGACCTAAAGAGGAATGGTACAGAGTAGAGGGAACACACGAACCGATTATTGACCGTGAACTTTGGGATAGAGTACAATCTATGGTAGCTGAAAAAGCAAAACCATTTACAGTAGGAACCATAGGGCTGTTTGCCAGAAAAGCTCGCTGCATGAACTGTGGCTATACCATGCGTTCTAATAAGCAGACAGATGGAAGACATTATTTACAATGTTCAAATCGCCATGTTGCAAAGGACGCTTGCATAGGCTCATTTATTTCTGTGAAGAAGTTGGAGCAGGCAGTTATTTCTGAACTGAACAAGTTATCACAAGAATATCTTGATAAAGATGAATTGGAACAGAACGTGGAATTTCACTCCAACGTAAAGGAGAAAAAAACTGCTTTAGAAACACAACTTGCTACTTATCAAAAAAAGATTGAAGAAGACGCAAAGGTAATCAGAGAACTTTATCTTGATAAAGTAAAAGGGATTCTTTCCGAAAATGATTTCCTGAATTTGTCAAAAGACTTCACAAATGACAGAGAACGGCTTGAAAAGCTGGTGATTGAAACGCAAAAACAGCTTGATGTAATTGAGAGAAAAATCCAGACAGGCGATAATCGCCGCCAGCTTATTGAGCAATACACAAATCTTGAACATTTAGACAGAGAAACCGTTGAAACTCTAATTGATTATATATTAGTAGGAAAACGGATTCCAGGGACAAGAAATGTCCCGATTGAAATACATTGGAATTTCTAAGTTCTGTAAAATCTGGTGTCTGGCACACCAGATTATATAGAACTTCTACTTAACACTTCTATGTTGCACTTATGCAGTTGCACCATCTGCAGCGAGATCTTCGAACAGATCTGTTAACGGATCGCCTTTCGACTGAAATTCGCAGGAATTAAACGGAACTCCGCCAGCCGCCTGCGGCCAGATTCCGGCTGTGTGGTCTACATAGTAATTAGCAAAACCGGAATTCTGAATTTCTTCCAGAGAAAGATTGCAGGTGAGCTGATGAACGATCGTTGAAACCATCTCAAGGTGTGCGAGTTCTTCTGTCCCTATATCGTTTTCGTTATTGCGCATCCTATTACAATAGATACTAAAATTTTCCACTCATTTCACCAACAGGTGAAATAGAATTATATTAACATAATTATTATAAACTATTTTATATTTGAATAAAAATGGTTTCTAAAATATCTGTTTTAAAACAGCTTTGTCTTCCGGATGTTCTTATTTTTAACTGAATGCCAAACGGAATACATTTCAACCATATCGTGAGAATATTATCCTTGTATATGTCGATATGGTCTAACACCTCTTTGTACAATAATTCATTATTGCTATCAGCACTCATAATATCGTCTAAAGCGGCTATATATTTCTCAAGCTTGTTTTTCTGACGTGATTCTTCTTTGGCTTCATGCAGGGAATCAGATAATTGTATATTTAATTTTTCTATTTCTGCATTATACCAATCTGTCTGAGCCTTTAAATCTTCTTTTGAAATTAATTCATCCAGTATAAGATCAATCGCTTTTCGCTTTTTGCTTTCCAACTGCTCTATTTTTTTCTTGATTCGTTTGGTATCTGTTTTTTTGACAGTATTTTTCTGTATCAAAGCAATTTCGCTCAAGATTTCTTTTCTTAAAGAATCTTTTTCACTTTGAATAAGTGAAATGCAATAATTCATGCAAGCTTGTAAAGCCTTATCGTTGATAGAATTATTATTACATCCGATAGAATTGCCGTCAGCATCTTTTTTTAAGGTACCATGTGCAGCTGTTGCATGGCATCTCCATGCTTTATACTGTTCGCCGTTTTTAAGCCTTTTTGTGCGGCTCACAAAGCGGTTACCACATTCGGCACAGAATAATTTACCACTGCACCAATAACGATTACTATGTTTTAGTTTTTGCTCAGCAGATGGGGAACGTCGTTCTAATTCGTTCTGTGTACGTTCCCATAAATCTCGATCAATAATGGCTTCGTGATGATCTTTCAAGTAAACCGTGTCCTCCTCACCGTGATTGTACTTTTTGGCGTGGGTTAAATAATTTGGCGTAAATGTCTTTTTCTGACATAAATCGCCAACATACTTCTCATTTCGTAATATCTTTAAGATTACGGTATTAGACCACTGATGAACTCTTTTGGGGCGCATACCGTTTTCAGATAATTCACGTGCAATAACGTGGGTTCCTTTTCCCTCATTTGTGTACATATGGAAAATAGCTTTTATAATCGGAGCTTCTTCTTGATTAATTGCAAGAACTCCATGTTGTATGGTATACCCTAGCAGATCTCTACCGAATACAACACCTTTTTCCATTTGCCTTTTTTGTCCCCATTTCACACGTTCCGATATTTTGCGTGATTCTTCCTGCGCGATACTTGCCATAATGGTAAGCCGAAATTCCCCATCAGAATCCCTTGTGTCGATGTTGTCGAGTGTAAATATAACGCCCACAGCAAATTCTTTGAGCTTTCGGGTGTATGAAAGAGTATCAACGGTATTTCTGGCAAAACGAGAAACTTCTTTCGTGACAATCAAATCTATTTCCTTATTTTCTGCATCTTCGATCATATGCCGAAAGCCCTGGCGTTTTTTTGTTTGAGTTCCAGTAATTCCCTCATCATAATAAACGTCTACTAACTGCCAGTTTTCATGAGCCAAAATGTAGTTTTTGAAATATGTTCTTTGATTTTCAAGAGAGTTTGTTTGGTCATCTTTGTCGGTGGATACTCGCGCATAAGCCGCAACTCTTAACTTTTCCTGCATTGTGCTACCTCCATATAAAAATAGCACACCACAAGAGCAATATATCATATCGCCCTGTGGTGCGCAACTGTTTTGAATCTCATTTCAAACTCAGCAATGCATCAAGTTGCGCATCTGATAAGAGTTTGCGTTTATGTAATTCTTTATAAATTCCACATTTATACATCCTGCGAAAAGAATCTTTTACTTCTTTTGAAACATTACAGTTTATAGATGCATTGGCATTATTAGAATCGTATGAATTTTTATCATTCATAATTTCGATATCTCCACCTTTTGATAATACCTTATGCAAATTTTTATCAAGTGTTTATGCATAAAACATCAGATCAAATTTTTCTAAAGTATTTATTAATTGGTTGCTTCGCGGTACTTGGATGTGTTCATACAAAATTACCGTTCCTTTTTTTTGTGTTTCTTTTGTTTATGGGGTGCGAACAGAATTGGGAGGGCTGGAAAGCCGCATAGATACTGGATTTTTTGAGTGGTGCTGGGCCTTTTTGTGCAAGCGGGGGTAATACTATACCCCCGCTTGCATCCCCTCTCAGCCTTCGCACCGGACGGTAACGTCCGCGCTCTGCCCGAGGGTATCCAGCATGTGTTTTCTCCATCCCGGAACATCCGCAACCCACGGAATCTTAACTTCTTCTACTTCCCGACCATCCAGCAGGATCACGCCCTCTCCCTGATGAGCAGCATATTTTTATTTACTATGACTGCCGCTGATCCCCTGCTGCCCATGAATTGTTTTTGTCAGCTGATGCATCTATTGTACCGTTTTATTATTCCGAAGTCAGGTGCGTGTGACTGCCTTTTTGTATTTTTCGCAAAAATAAAAGCAGAGCATCCATTGGGATGCTCTGGGCGCATAGACATATATTGTTATTTTTCGTTTGGAATATATACCATAATCTCTTCTACTTTACATTCCAATATTTCGCATAAAAAGTCGATAGTATGGGTTGAAACATTTTTGTTGGCTCGAAGACGGGACAGCTGTCCGGCGGATACTTTGTACTTATTAATGAGCTGGTATTGCGTAATTTCTTTTTTCTTCAATGTGTTCCATAACGGGGAGTATGATATCATTTTTCCTTTCTTCCTTCCATTTTGATACTTGTCATACTACCTGTTTATGGGCTATAATCATATTAGCCATATATGGCTAATATCTTGCGTGATTAGGGAGGAAAGTCTTATGAGACAAAAGAGAAAAACGACGAAAATTGCTGCTGCGACGATGACCGGCGCAGTGCTGCTTGCGGCTCCGATCGCAATGAACGCGGCTCCGATGCTGTCGGCGCAGACGGTAAACGCTGCCGTAAAGACGGGCTGGGCGAAAGAATCCGGCAAATGGTACTTCTATAAAGACGGTGTCAAAGCCACCGGATGGCAGGAATGGGATGGAAAACGCTACTATCTAAACAGCGACGGAACCATGAAAACAAATGAATGGATGATTGACAGCGACGGAAGCATTTACTACTTCCGCAGCTGGGGCGGTGCTTACAAGAACTGTAACGCTGTCATCAACGGAAGAAGCTACACCTTCGACGCTGACAGCAAAATGCAGGGTTCCCAGTGGATCGTAAAAGGCGGCAACTGGTATCTGGCAAAAGATGGAAAGATTGCGACTGGCTGGCAGGAATGGCAGGGAAGTAAATACTATCTGAACAGTGACGGAACCATGAGAAGCAACGAGTGGCGGCTGGACGACAGCGGAAAAATCCGCTATCTGTGCGGCTGGGGCGGTGCTTATAAGAACCGATCCGCTAAGATTAACGGAAGAAGCTATACCTTCAACAGCAGTGCAGATGTAACGAATACCCAGTGGATCGCCATGGATGGCATATGGAAACTGGCAAAAGACGGACGGATCGCAACCGGATGGCAGACATGGGAAAATAATCTCTATTATTTGAACAGTGACGGCAGCATGAAAGCGAATGAAGCCTTTACTGATGGTGGAAAGCTCTATTTCTTCCGCAGCTGGGGCGGTGCTTATAAGAACTGCTGGTATACTTCCGGCGGAAAGAAATATTATCTGCATGATAACAGCGCAGCTTACCAGAACGAGTGGCTGAAAGCAGATGGAAAATGGTATTATTTCCAGAGTGACAGCACGATGGCAACCGATACTTGGATTGACAACTATTATGTCGATGCATCCGGTGTCTGGATTCCGAGCAAAGAAAAACCGGCGGACAAATGGATCACCAGCGGAAACCGCAAATGGTATCGCCATGCCGACGGCAGCTATACAAAGAATGACTGGGAAGTTATTGATGGAAAATATTACAGATTTGATAAAGATGGCTGGATGGTTACCGGATGGCAGAAAATTGGTAATGTTACATATTATATGGACAAAACTACCGGTGAAAGATATGGCGAAGGCTGGCATTGGATTGATGGCAGCTGCTACTATATGAATGCGAAGGGTGAAATGGCTGTAGATACGTGGATTGATGGATATTATGTCGATCAGTCTGGAAAATGGATTAAAGATCCGAAGAACGAAGAACATACACATAAGTGGGTAGAAGAAACGAAAACTGTAAACTATCCGGAAGAAAGTCACATCGAGATCAAACATCATGATGCTGTAACCCATACAGTAAATCATGAAGAGGAGTTTCACTACGAGACCGTAAACCATCCTGAGGAATCCCACATAGAGACAGTGCATCATGAGGAAGTAGGTCACACTGTTCATCATGAAGCACAGTCTCATACAGAGTACATCAAGCATCCGGAGGTTTCGCATACAGAACGCCACACAGTTTGTGGTCTGTGTGGCAAGTTCATCGATGGGGAGGATGCCATCGATGCACATGTGGTATACCATGCTGAGCGTGGAGAGTCAATATCTTATGCAAGAAAAGATGTAAAAATTGTAGACCAGGAAGCTTGGACAGAAGAGAAAA
The DNA here is from genome assembly GCF_003480555.1 of Blautia sp. AM29-29. NCBI lineage: Bacteria > Bacillati > Bacillota > Clostridia > Lachnospirales > Lachnospiraceae > Blautia > Blautia sp. AM29-29. Next base: position 29,968 of record NZ_QUJD01000011.1, on the reverse strand, counting down.
CAGTGATCGACAAAGAGGCTTGGGACGAGTACGTAATCGATCAGGAAGCATGGGATGAGCAGGTAAAAGTTGTAGACAAAGCAGCATGGTCTGAACAGGTAAAAGTCGTAGACAAAGAAGCTTGGACAGAAACTGTCGTAGACGTACCAGCATGGGATGAAGAAATCAAAGTCGTAGACAAAGAGGCATGGTCTGAGACTATCAAGCAAAAAGTATGCTCTATCTGTGGTAAAATTCAAAAATAAATTTTAAAATAACGAGAAGCACTGATCTCTCTTTTGAAAGGTCGGTGCTTCTTTTTATGTGGTGTGCTATTCAAAAAAATGATAAATTTTTGATACGCAATTTCGATAACGTTCTACCAACATCATTCAACACCCCCGCTACAATTCGGTTCGGTGCTGTGAAACGCTGAGAGAGATACCGCATGGATGCGCCCATCTCTCCATCCGGGCCACCATACTGACTCATGATAATTTGGGCGATTTTAGGGTTTGGTGTCGTGATGTTTACAGGATACTCGAGGCGTTTTTCATAATTCCACATCCGTCAGCACCCTCCTTTCCGGTTGACTTCCCACGGCCATGGCTGCATAACCCATTCGAAAGAACGGCTCATGCGGTCGTTGGCGGTATCGATCGTGAGCGGGCCGTACTGTTCGGCGTACTGTTTCAGTGCTTCTTTTCGAAGCTCCACTTTTTCCCGGAAAAAGGCAAGTGCATCTTCATCCTCCGGGTGGGTGTCGAGGTAAAGGTTCATTTCAACAACAGCAAAGCTGACCTGATCAATCCAGGCGAGCAGCTTTTCGCGGGATGGCATCTGCGGCATCATAGGCACTGTCCTCCTCCCTTTCCACAGAATGGTTTACAGAGTTCCGGGAATAAGGTTCCATTTTTTAATGCAGCGGAAAGATCATAGATCTGTTCAAACCGCTGCATCGGAACGTACGCCATTGCAGGTATCATATGATCTACATGCTGCATTTTCCGCGGGAAATTCCTTGGTTCCATCTTCAGTTCCATATTGTTTGAAGCGGCGCGGCGGTTCTGCATATTGTTCGCACCGCAGCAGCCGCGATTCATACGGGATGAATCCATACCATGTTCCTCTTTCATTTTCTGTTCTTTATAGAGTATGAAGAAAATAAGAAAGTGTCAAAAAAGGCAGCGGTTTCTCTTCCGCTGCCTTTCTGTCATACTAATGAAATTTTCATCAAAACTGCATCTCATACAAATGCGCATAAATCCCGCCTTTCGCGAGCAGTTCCTTATGTGTGCCTTCCTCCGCAATTCCATTCTCCGTCAGCACCAGAATCCGCTTTGCATTCCGGATTGTGGACAGCCGGTGCGCAATCACGAAGGTTGTCCTGTCTTTCGCCAGAAGTTCCAAAGATTTCTGGACGACTTTTTCGCTTTCGTTGTCGAGCGCTGAGGTTGCCTCGTCGAAAATCAGAATCGGCGGGTTTTTGAGGAATACGCGGGCGATGGAAAGCCGTTGTTTCTGGCCACCGGAAAGTTTTACGCCGCGCTGGCCGATATCGGTGTCGTAGCCGTCCGCCAGCTCCATGATAAATTCATGTGCATTGGCCGCTTTCGCTGCGCGGATGACCTCCTCGTCGGTCGCATCCGGTCTGCCATAGCGGATGTTGTCGATGATCGTTCCCGCAAACAGGTACACATCCTGCTGCACAATACCGATTTCATCGCGCAGATCCTTCAATTTCACATCGCGGATATCCTTTCCATCCAGTAGAATCCTTCCTTCTGTCACATCGTAAAAACGCGGAATCAGAGAACAGAGCGTCGTCTTTCCGGCGCCAGAGCTTCCCACCAGCGCTACATAGTCTCCTGCCGGGACATGCAGATTCACATTGCTTAACACATTTTCCTTCGACTCCTCATAATGAAACGAAACGTTTTCAAATGTTACTTCACCCTGCACATTCTTCAGTGGCAACGCATCCTGCTTGTCCTGGATGTCCGGTGCGATGCTCATAATTTCCAGAAAACGTTCATAACCGGAATAACCATTCTGGAACTGTTCCGTAAAGTTCACCAGCTTTTTCACCGGATCTGTACAGTTGTTAATATACAGAAGAAATGTAACCAGATCCGCCGCCCCAAGCTTACCACCTGTCATCAGCAATGCGCCGACAATCAGCGAAATAACGGTAATCAGCGTCGAAAATGCTCCCATTCCCGAATTGTAAATTCCCATATAGCGGTAGCTGACCTTCTTCGAATCGACAAAACGGTCATTTCCCGCATTGAACTTACGCATCTCCTCTGTCTCATTTCCAAACGATTTGACAACACGGATCCCCGAAAGACTGTCCTCAATCTGACTGTTGATATCCGCAATTCTACGACGGTTTTCCTTGAATGCACTCTTCATGCGGCTGTTCATTACCAAGGCAAATAGCAGCATCACCACAATAACCACAAGCGGCACACATGCCAGCATCGGATTTACCACAAACAGGATGATCATCGCACCGATCAGTTTGATAAACGAAATGACAATATCCTCCGGCCCATGATGTAAAAGCTCACTGATATCGAACAGATCGCTTGTGATGCGCGACAACAGATGGCCGACCTTCTGGTTATCGAAAAAAGCAAACGAAAGCTTCTGATAATGGCCGAAGATCTCGTTCCGCATATCATGCTCAATCCGCGCCCCCATCACATGGCCGTAATAGGCAATATAAAAGTTACAGTACATTTCAACCAGAACCATAGCAATCATCAGAATACCGAGGCGGATAATCTCACCCGTTGCCTGCTCCAGCGGCTTTTCCACAACCGTACTCGTAATATACCGTACAATCAGTGGAATCACCAGTGTAATGGCTGCTCCAAGCATTGCAAAAAACATGTCGGTAAAAAACAATCCCTTATATGGAATGTAATACCGCGCCAGCTGGCGGATTCTTCTCTTCTCTTTTCCGGTTTCTTTTTCTTTACTCATCCTGTCCTCCCTTTCCGTTGGAAACCATTTTGTAATCTTTTCGGAACTCAGACGGTGATACGCCGCATGCCGTTTTAAATGATTTCATGAAATGCTTATCATTTTCAAATCCAACCTGTTTGGCAATTTCCGTAATTTTATCTTCTGTTTGAATCAACAGACGCTTTGCCTCCGCAATGCGGATCTCCTTCAGATAGTTCACAAAATTCACACCGGTATGTTCTTTAAACGCTGCTGAAAACAGCGAATAATTCATACAAATATGGTTAGATACCATTGCCATATTCAGATCTTTTGCATAATTTTCCCGAATATATGAAATTGCCTCTTCCATTTTTTCTTTTCCGGCTGTCTGACTTTTCAGGCTTTCCCTGTAAACGTGTATCCATTTTTCAAACGCATCCAGAAACAGATCTGCATCACGGTACTGCAGAGGGCGCGGACATTTTTCCTGTTTTTCCGCCACTCGATGAAAAAGATCCAGCTCTTTACAGATTGCTTCTGTTACTGCCAGAAGCTGATAGGGGGAAACCCTCTGATGTGCTGCCTCAAAATACCAGTTCCGCATTTTTCGCAGCACAGTATCTGCCCGGTCCGTTGGCACCTGCAGAATAAATTTTTCCTGAAACTGTGCCAGTTCCGGCTTTTCCTCAAAACATTTTTTCTGATATTCTTCCACAGGATTTTTCTGTATAAATGCCATTTCCCGGGCCAGCAGTGCTTCCTGGTATGCCTCTGGAATTTCCATCACAGAATGATGTTCTTTTCCCACTCCGAGACAAAATCTCTCATCTTTTTCTTTCATGATCCGCTCTGCCTCCGGTTCCGGCAAAAGATACAGAACTCCTCCTTCTACGCCTTCCAGCAGAATTCCGCTGCATTTCGAAAACCGTTCCCCATTTGCCTTGCTGGTCAGCAGGATCCGGAAGCTGTCGTTTCCGATGTATCGCCGGATCCTGCTTTCCATATCCATCCATTCGTTTTCTTCGGCCATTTCTGCATTCATCATCAGATAACGGAGCTGATTTAAAAAGCACCGTTCTTCCTCTTCTTCCGTTTCCCGGGTCTCCGAAAGCTCTCGTTCCAGATTTTCCAGAAGCTGTTCTATCGTCTCCCGCTTGATCGGTTTTAAAATATAGTCCCGAACTCCATGCTTCATCATTTCAACCGCATAGGAAAATTCATCATAGCCGCTTAAAACAATAACAACAGGTTTCTGTGACAACTCCTCCATTTTGTCGACCAGTGTCAGACCATCCATTTTGGGCATACGGATATCAGTGAACATGACGTCCACCCTCTGTTTTCTCAAAATCTCCAATGCCTCTTCTCCGTTTCGACACTCCAGAATCTCCTCCACCGGCACGCTGCTTCGCCGGATCATCGCCACGATTCCCTGTCGAATTAATTTTTCATCTTCTACAACCAGCAGTGTATTCATTTTCTTTTTCTTCCTCTTTCTCGTCACCCTCTTGATCCATCAGAGAATATTTCCCCCTCGTGATGGGAAGATGAATACTCACCTTCGTATAGCAATGCTCTTTTGTATAGACCGACAGCCCATACTCTGTTCCAAATTGAATGTGGATTCTGTCCTGTACATTCCGAAGCCCGATTCCATGTTTCGGCTGTGTATCTGAATTCAGGCGCATTCTTAGTTTACGTCTCAGAATTGCAAGCTGCTTTTCTGACATGCCTGTTCCGGAATCTGTGATTTCAATCTCAAAGCTCTTTTCATGCTCTATTCCTTTGATTTCAATGACAGCGTCTGCATCCAGCTCCTCAATTCCATGTGTAATTGCATTTTCCACAATCGGCTGAAGAGACATCTTCGGGATATCCTGCCGATATAAATTTTCCGGCATCTGAACGGACAGTGTTATTGTGAAATCATACCGCAGATTCATCAGTTCCACATAGTTCTGAATATAATTCATCTCATCCTGAACGGTTACCAGGAATTTATTCCAGCGCATATTGTAGTGCAGCATTTCACCAAGTGCTGTCACTGCATCGGAAATCGTATATTCTTCATTAATCTCAGCCATCATCTTGATGGATTCCAGAACATTATAAATAAAATGAGCGTTAATCTGGTTCTGCATTGCCCGGATTGCCGTATCTTTCAGCGCTGCCTCCCTTTTGATGCTTTCCTCGTTCTGTTTCTGAATTCTCTCCAGCATTCCGTTGATACCATAGCTCATTTCCCGCATCTCTTCTGCGCTGTAACAAACCTTGATCTTTGTTGTTCCGTTGTCAATCTGATGCATCTCACCCAAGACGTCATAAAACTCCTTCAGCAGGCCACGCACAATCAGATTGGCCACCACAATCAGAAGCAGCCCGAAGCCGGCAAATTCAAGCAGCATTCTCTGCTGCTGTTTGATCATGTTTCCGGTTGCATCATCCAAATTGGTCAGTGTTACAAACATTCCATTGAGTTTATCGACTTTCCGAAGTACAATTGCAACGTTTTTCCGGTCAATCACCGCGCTCTGCTGACTCTCTTTTTTGTCACGGATTCCTGCCCGGAACAGAATCAGACCCCGATAGGACTGCCATTTGCAGGCTGCCGCTGTCTTCCCGCAGTCATATAAATTCCAATTTTCATCAACAAAGCAGGCCCAGCTGCTGTCACCGGATCGATAAATTTCGGGAAATATGTCTGCCATACGCATGGATACCTCGATCACGCCAAGCCTTCCTCCGCTTTGATCCCGCAGTTCCCGTACATAAGTCATCAAATGGGAACCTTCTTTTTTTGTACCGGAGATAATATTTTTTTCCTGTATGTCAAAAAACCACTGTCCACCGCCCTGATAGCTTCGGTACCAGGAACAGTTTTTCATCTTTTCCTTCTGGTACAGGATCGGCTGCTGCTCCAGAAAACCATCTGCCATGGCAAAAATATGGATCTGGTACAGATCTGGCATTGCCTCCTGCATTTTATCGATTATGCTGATGCTGTTGTTCCGAAATTGCCGATAATAGCTCTCCGAGATCTCCTCTCCCCTCCTGAGATGAAGAAGATATTTTTCCAGTGGTTCATACTCCTGCAGCGTATCTACAACCATTGAGCAGGCATTCGCTTTTGCATTCACCTCCGCACAGGTAAGATCTGTTGCCGTTACTGCTTCATTTACCCCATGATCTATGGCATTCTTTTTGATACTCCTAAATCCAAAGCACATCATGCCAAAAAGCGGAATAAAAATAAAGATCAACGTTGTTACGGTAAATTTTTGGTTCAGTTTCAGTCCGCGAAACCAGTTTCCCATTTTTCATCCCCCAGTTTTCTTTTCGGTTCTGTAACTTCACTAATTTTACCAGTTTTCTCTTCAAAAAGCAATTTTTTCAGAAAAATTATTGACAAAAAGAGAAGACGGTACACTTTTTTTCCGTGTACCGTCTCTCTTTTCGCAAGACTCATATATGACGCAAAGCATGGTTCCAGGGAAACAGCTTTCGTACCATTGTTATACCGTTGTCAGATCCCACGGTTCATAAATCTTCGGAACATCGCTGATCAGACGTTTGGTATACGCTGCTGTCGGGTGAAGAATTACTTCTTCTGCCGGTCCCGATTCTACAAATTTTCCATGCTCCATAATATAAACATTATCGGATACATAGTAAGCAAGACCAATATCGTGGGTAATGAAGATAATCGTCATATTGATCTCATCACGCAGCTTCAGCAGCATATCAAGGATCGTTGCACGTGAGCAGGCATCAATCATGGACGTCGGCTCATCGGCAAGCAGAATCTTTGGTTTCAGAAGGAAAATGCGTGCGATCATCAGTCGCTGCATCTGGCCTCCTGACAGCTCAAATGGATATTTGTTTGTCAGTTCTGCGTATTTTAAGTTTACAAAGCTGCAGGCCTCTGTCATCAGACGTTCTTTTTCTTCTTTCGGCAGATTTTTGTCACCGCGCATGTTAATGCAATCCAGCAGAACAGAATCTACACGTTTGAACATATTGTAGGAAGCGAACGGATCCTGGAAAATCGCCTGAATTCCCTTCCAGTACTCTTTTTTCTTCTTTCCGTTCGAGATGTCTCTTGGTTTACCCTGGAAATCAATTTCGCCTTCCGTTACGCTGATCAGCCCGAGCAACATCTTCGAAAGGGTTGTTTTTCCGGATCCGGATTCTCCTACGATAGAAACAAATTCACCTTCATGAAAATCGAAATCAACATGGTCTACAGCGACCGTTTTTGCATCGCCAAAGCCAAACACTTTCGTTACGCCTCTTCCGGAGAGGCATGGTTTTAATTCTTTACCATCACGCATTTGCATACACCTCCCGAATCTTTCTCTCAGACATCAGGCAGCGGTACTCTCTTCCGTTCGGCAGTTCGATGACCTCTGGTTTCATACCGCGGCAGGTTGGCTGTGCATAAGGACAGCGGTCTGCGAAACGGCAGCCCTCCGGCGGATGCTTCAGGTTTGGCGGAGTTCCCGGAATTGCAGTCAGCTTCTGTTCTCTTACACCTTCCTCCGGAACGATGATCGATCCCATCAGACCTTTGGAATATGGATGCAGCGGATCGAATACCATTTCTTTTGCGGTACCTTTTTCTACAATCTGTCCAGCATACATAACCATAATATCATCGGTTACGTTGTAAAGAAGCGGCAGCTCGTGTGTGATGAAGATCATGGATTTGATAAATCCTTTTTCCATCAGATCACGCATCATTTTAATAACCATTTTCTGGGAAGTTACATCCAGCGCGGATGACGGCTCATCGGCGATCAGTACCTTCGGAGAAAGAATGGTCGAAATTGCGATAACGGTTCTCTGTTTCATACCTCCGGAAAGCTCAACCGCATGCTTCTGCAGTACCTCCTCCGGCAGGCCTAAGATCTGAAAACGTTCTTTTGCCAGATCATAAATATCCTTTTTCGGCATTTTCGGATCATGCGCATGAATAACGTCTTCTACAAATCGGATGATTTTCTGTGTCGGGTTCAGAGCATTCATTGCTGCCTGCGGAATGTAGGCGATCTCATTGCCCAGAATATTTTTCCGGACATCGTCTGGTTTCATTCCGGAAATTTTTCTTCCATCTACGATAATATCGCCGCTGATGTAGTGAAGCGGTGCGAAATAATAGCCCATCAGGGACAGCGCCAGCGTCGATTTACCACAGCCGGACTCACCCGCTACACCGAGGGATTTTCCCTCCTCAATCTTCAGGGAGACTCCGTCTACGGCGTATACATCTTCATGAAAACGAGTCACATATTTCGTTTTCAGATTGTTTACTTCCAGCATTACTTTTCCCATAGCTGCCTCCTTAGTCTCTTAACTGCGGGTTGAATACCTGGTCAAGACCGGTGTTCATCAGGTTAAGAGAGAATGAAATAAGTGCGATTACAAGAATGACCGGGAAATATGCCCACCATGCACCATTTAAGTGCGCATTGTACTGGGTTGCCCATTGCATCATAAGACCAAGTGTTGCCGTCTTTGTGGTTGCCGGTCCAAGTCCGATCATAGAAAGCTGTGCCTCAGCCAGAATTCCGGAGGAAATCTGGAGAATGAAGGCCATAACAACGTAGGATGCAACGTACGGAAGGATGTCGGTAAGGACAATCCGCAGCATGCTGTGGCCGGACAGTTTGGAAAGGTTTACATGGTCACGGTTTCGAAGAGAAATAACCTGGGAACGTACGGAACGTGTTGTCCACGGCCATGCGGTAATTCCGATCAGGAGTGCCACCATCATGATTCCCCTCTGAGACTCACCTACGCTATAGGAGATGAGGATCAAGAGAACGAAGGATGGGATAACGGTGAACAAGTTGGTAAAGAACAGAATCAGGTTGTCCACAAAACCTCCAAGGTAACCTGCAAGAAGTCCGAGGAACAGTCCGATCACGGTTGCAATGATTCCCGCAACCAGACCAATTTTCAGGGATGAACCTGTTGCAGAGATCAGCTCAGTCAAAACATCACGGCCAAAGTTATCCGTACCAAGCACGAAGGTCTGACGGTTAATGACATCTTTTTCATTGATATACTGCTTGCTGTCGATGCTCTGAACCTCTTCCAGCTCACCGGTCTCTTTATTTTTCTCGGCAATAATGGTTGGAACATCCTCTAAAATACCGTCGATTTCGTTGTCGAGACGCTGATATTTTTTCTTTTTTGCTGCGATAAGGCCTTTCTGTTCTGCATTTGGGTCATATTTTTCCTCCCAAAGTGCAATCAGACCTTCTGCATCGGTAACATCGATTTCACTGGCATCTACACCGCCGTATTTTTCCAGCCATTCTGCCATCATAGAACGGTTGTCCATTGTCAGTTTGCTTTCAACGATGGATGCGGTTGCATCAACATTCATCTTATACGTTTTGCCGGAATTTACGGTGTCCTGAATCGAAAGATAGGTACCCGGTTTGAAAAAGTTTCCGTTTCCGATCATTGCCAGCGGATCTTTTGCCACAACAAACGGATAGATGATAATGGTCAGGAGAATTGCCAAGAAGATTACAAATCCTGTCACGAATTTTCCTGAATGAAAAATCTGTTTGATTGTATTTTTCATAGCGTATTCTCCTTTCTAATCCTGCTGGGATGCTTTGACACGTGGGTCAATGACTGCATACAGAAGTTCAACAAGCAGGTTGGCCAGCAGAACCATGATGGTAATGATTAACGTACAGGCAGAAAGCAGCGGATAATCCTGGCCGGTAACTGCTGAGAGCATCGTTGTTCCAAGTCCCGGGTAACTGAATACCATCTCAGCTACCAGGTTGCCGCCGATCATGGTACCAAGGGACATTGCGAGACCGGTGATCTGCGGAAGCATTGCGTTACGGAACACATATTTCACAATCGTATGATCCTTGATACCAAGGAAACGACTGTATTTTACATAGTCGGCATTCAATTCATAAATTGACATTGAACGCATACCAATAGCCTGGCCGCCGATCGTGATGATTACGATAGACCAGAATGGCAACTGGTAATGTGAAAGCACAGATTTCATAAAAGCAAGGCTCATATGCGGAATCATACTGCTCGCATAGCCGCCTGCTGCAGGTGCAATATGTAATTTCAGTGAGAAAATGAACAAAAGTACGGTTGCCATACCAAAGGCAGGTACGTTACTGATAAACAGGAATGCCGGAAGGATTGCCTTGTCGAAAACACCTTTCATATAAGCTGCAATTGCACCAAGCAGGTTACCAAGAATCCATCCAACAATAATGGCCGGAAGCTGTAAACATATGGTCCACAGAACCGAACTGGAAATAATATCGGATACGGTACGCGGATACTGGCTGAAAGAAACGCCGAAATCACCGCGAAGTGCATTTTTTACCCAGGTAAAAAACTGGACATACATTGGTTTGTTAATACCAAATTTTGCTGCATAGTCTTCATATACTTTCTGAATTGCAGTCGCATCGGTCATACCTTCTACCGATTTGGAAGCAATAGTTGAAACCGGATCGCCCGGCATCAGACGCGGAAGAATGAAGTTCAGCAGTACCGCAAAGACTAACGTCAGAAGATACCACAAGATCTTCTGCGTATAATACTTTTTCATTCCTTTCATAGAAGAACCCTCCTTCTGATTTTTAAAAGCGGCCGGAGCACCCCGGCTCCGGCCGCCTCTGTTACAATTCAGTATGAACTTTCTTTCTGTTTGGCAAATCAGCCGTCAACCAGTCCCAGATTGTACAGTGCTGCTACGCCATAACCATCGGTGCAGTCCATCGGAGGAACGTTACTTCCATCGTCTTTCTGCGGATAGTTGGTCCATACGGACTCGTTTACTTCGTGGAATACCTGCGGTCTGTACATCAACGGTACACACGGGCAATCTTCCAGCATAATCTTGGAAAGTTCTGTATAGTAATCTTTCAGTTTTGCATCATCGGTCTCATGAGGAATTGCTGCAAGGATTTCATCTACACGGTCGTTCTGATAATGACCGAAGTTACCACTGAAGTTAACCTCAAGATCGTTGTAATCAGAGCTCATGAAGAAACGGCATCTCATGTACGGGTTGGCAACCGATGTACCAGGGCCGGACTGCATGGTGATTTCGAAGTTTCCGGTACTGTAATCCGTGCTGTAGTTTGCTGCTTCCGGGAAGTAGGTCTCAATGTTGATACCAATATTCTTTCCTGCTGCTGCTACGATTTCAAGGGTTGCATTCCAGTCAGACCATCCTGTCGGGCACTCAGCCTTATAGGAAAGGTTCTTTCCGTTGTACTCACGGATTCCGTCTCCGTCGGTGTCTACGATTCCGGCATCGTCCAGAAGCTTCTTAGCACCTTCTACATCGGCATTGGACCACTGATACTCTTTTAAGGCATCCTGATCCACCATAGCCTGCTCAGCATCGGTCGGGTTCATGACAGAACGCGGAACATCTGCGAAGGTAGGAGACTGTCCGGACATTGCTGAAGAAATAACCTGATCGTAGTCAACTGCCATAGCGATTGCCTTACGAACAGCTACCTGATCCAGTCCTTCTACTTCTGTATTAAAGAACAGGGTAGGCATTGTCATACACAGCTGATACGGTGCTTCATCAACATAGGTAGAAATCGGAAGATCCTGCTCTAACCACAATTTCTGAAGGTCTGTGATGAATAGCTGTGCCACATCAATATCACCATTCTGGAATGCGGTGGTAGCTGCTGCGTTATCTTTAAAGATCGGGTGAGAAATATATTTCGGAACCGGAAGCTTACCCCACATGGAATCTGCCTGTCCCCAATAATTATCATCGCGGATCAGAACTACGTTCTGGTCATTGTCAAAGTATTTTTTGTACGGTCCGGAAGTTACCAGATCGTCCATCTTATCCATTTTAATTGCTTCAGCATCGTTGTTGTTTCTGTCAGCTACGGTCTTCAGATAGTTTTCCTGCATGATATAAAGCATTGGAAGATATCTTTCCGCAAGAACCGGGTTAACTGCTTCGCCGGAGTCATCGGTTGTCAGTTTGAAGACTACGGTACTGTCATCCTGTGCAACAACATCTGCAATGTAGCTCTTCATTTCAGCGCCGGTAGAAGAATTGTAATCTACATGTGCATGATAGGTAGCTGCTACATCTTTTGCAGTAACCGGTGTGCCGTCATTCCATTTTGCATCAGCTTTGATCTTAACGGTAATTTCGGTACGGGCATCGTTCCAAACCGGATCTCCGTCTGCAAGCAACGGATACATTTTTGCATCCAGTGGATTCCACATATAAAGAGTTTCATAAACAAGTACACGTGAAGCATCGCCCTGTGCTATAACCATTGCATTGTTTGAGTTTGCTGACATTGGGTTGTAATCATTGACGGTACCCCACTGCTGTCCTGCGAAGTAAAGAGTTTCATTTCTTGGAAGCTCGCCTACCACATCATCTGAACCTGTGGTATCTTCGCTGGAAGCATCTGCTGTGCTGGAAGATGCTGCTGTGGTATCGCTTGATGCATCTGCTGTTCCGCTGGAGGATGCTGTTGCTCCTCCGCTTGAACTAGTGCTTGTGCTTCCGCTGTCTCCACATCCGGCAAGCATCGTTCCTGCCATTGTCACTGTCATTAACAGTGCAAGGACTTTCATGTTACGCTTTTTCATACTTTTTACCTCCTTAAGGTTTTCGTTCTTGCTTGATGAATTCATTATACACAAAGACTGTTAGAAAAACAGTGTCTATTTTTTGTTTTTGGTGTTCTTTTTTTGTTTTATGTTGGTTAAATTGCTCATTTTACTCTTTTTAACTCCCTTTGTTCTGCTCATTTTTCACATATCCATTTTCGCAACATCTGCACTATTTCGTCATTATGATTATTTGTGCTATTTTTCCGTCTTTTCCGACATTTTTCCGTTCGCTTTTTCCATCTCTTTGTGCTATGATGAATATCGTATCAATTTCAGGAGGTTTTTTCTATTATGAATACTGTTTCTCATAAGTACCGACAGTCAGCGCTTCTGCTTCTGACCGCTGCGATCTGGGGTTCTGCCTTTGTCGCACAGCAGACCGGTATGGATTATGTCGGACCTTTTACGTTCAACGCGGCACGAAACCTGCTCGGCGGACTTACGCTTCTTCCGCTGATTGTCTTTTTCTCCTCGCGTAAAAAGCGAACCCTACCGCCGGATGCTTCGTCAGAAAATACCACACAGCCAAAAACGCTCTGGGCGGGCGGTATTCTCTGCGGCATCGCACTGTTTGTCGCCTCAACTCTGCAGCAGATCGGCATCCAGTACACAACCGTCGGAAAGGCCGGTTTTATCACCGCACTTTACATCGTACTTGTTCCGGTCTGCGGTTTTTTTCTCCGAAAGCGTGTACAGCCGAAGGTCTGGCTCGCAGTTCTTATTGCCGTCGCTGGTCTCTATCTGCTCTGTATGACAGACGGCTCCTTCTCTTTGCAGAAGGGAGATTTTCTTGTGCTTGCCTGCGCGCTCGGATTTACCGTACATATTCTGGTTATTGATCATTTTTCTCCGCTTGTCAGCGGCATCAAAATGTCCTGCATTCAGTTTTTTACCTGTTCGATCCTGTCCGCTGTCTGTATGGTTCTCTTTGAAACCGTAAACTTCTCCGATCTTCTGCACGCCTGGATGCCGATTCTCTATGCCGGAATTCTCTCTTCAGGTATTGGCTATACCCTGCAGATCATCGGGCAGAAAGGATTAAATCCTGCCACAGCTTCTCTGCTTATGAGCCTGGAATCCGTTTTTTCTGTTCTTGCCGGTTGGATTCTCCTTCATCAGGCTCTCTCCGCTCGCGAGCTCTCCGGCTGTATTCTGATGTTTGCAGCGATCGTGCTGGTACAGCTTCCGAACTTTCACAAAGCCAATGCTGTTTCCTGATGTTATTCCTTTTTCAGTGTAAGAAAGATTTCTGTTTTGCGAGCTTCTTTCTTACGGCAGCTTGCTTTAATGACATAATTTCCCTCCGCCGCAGTGTGATCCTGCCCGGAGGGCTTTTTTTACGCCATCCGAAAATTTAACCGAATCGAGCAAGTCCCCTGCTTCCATTGCGAATATCCGCCTGCCTAACATTTTTATAGCATAAAAATACAAAATTCTGCATATTGATTGCAGGATTTTTTAATTCGTGCTACACTGTTTTTATTGTACCAATAAGCACTTATTTTATTAGGAGGTTCTGTCATGCCCGTTTTTGATTTCAGCAATTCCCCGGAAAAAGCAAAAGTTTCCGAATGTACGTATACTGTTTTCCGCACAAACGCACCGTTTACTTCTCCGGATCAGCCGATCCTAATTCTGGATACAAAAGAGAAGGCTTTCCCGCATCATCCCTGTGGTATTTTCACAACCCCATCCAAACGGACCTCGTTTGAATTTAAAGATGAAGAAGAAACCTTTATTGCCGACATTCTTCAGATTGATGCCCGTTTTGTCAGCCTTTTAAAATGGCTCGGTGAAAACCATATCAATGTCCGCCTTTCCGGTACACAAACATCCGACGGTTATGCAGTTTACAAAATCCGCGAGATCGCTTTCGGTGGCGGCGCAAAGCTTTCGGCTGAGGATGGATTTTTACAGTTTATGATTGAACGTCTCCTCGCCAGCAATGCACCGGAAGAAGAAGTTGAGGATGAGGATCAGGAGGAAACCGGTGACAGCATGAAGCTCACCAGCATCCAATCCATCACTGATTTTATGAACTGTGCCGGAAGAACGCTGCCGGACAATATCCGCCTTTGGGCTCGTCGAAACCTCGCTGTTGCCCGTTCCCACGAAGTCTCTCCCGAAGAACGTCGTCACGCACAGCGCGCCCTTTCCATGATGATGAACATCCAGTGGAAAAGCAATTATTTTGAAGCCATTGATCCGGTAGAAGCACGCCGGATCCTTGATGAAGAACTGTACGGCATGGAACGCGTGAAGCAGAGAATTATCGAAACTATCATTCAGATTAACCGGACTCATACGCTGCCGGCCTATGGTCTGTTACTGATCGGTCCTGCCGGAACCGGAAAATCGCAGATTGCTTATGCCGTTGCGCGTATCTTAAAATTACCGTGGACAACACTCGATATGAGTTCGATTAATGACCCGGAACAGCTGACCGGAAGCTCCCGCATCTACGCAAACGCAAAACCGGGAATCATCATGGATGCTTTTTCCATGGCCGGCGAATCCAACCTCGTCTTTATCATCAACGAACTCGACAAGGCTGCCTCCGGCAAGGGTAATGGAAACCCGGCAGATGTTCTGCTGACCCTTCTTGATAATCTTGGTTTTACCGATAACTATATCGAATGTATGATCCCGACCGTCGGTGTATACCCGATTGCAACCGCAAACGACAAGGACCAGATCAGTGCTCCGCTGATGTCCCGCTTCGCTGTGATTGAAATTCCGGATTACACACCGGAAGAAAAGAAAATCATTTTCTCCCGCTATGCACTTCCAAAGGTGTTAAAACGTATCGGTATGAAAGAAAAGGAATGCATTCTGACACCGGAAGGACTCGATGCCGTAATCTCCTGCCACGAAAACACAAGCGGTATTCGTGATCTTGAGCAGGCTGCTGAGCATATCGCAGCAAATGCGTTATATCAGATAGAAGTCAACCATGTTTCCTCTGTTACCTTTAATGCAGAAATGGTACGTGAACTGCTCTTGTCCTGCTGATCTGCCTTATTTTCTATTTTGAAGGCGTATCAGGGTACGGCGAAAACCAGTGACGCAACAATTCACGCTCTGTGGTGCTGAAATTTTTTGTATTATTTTAGAGTGTGCTGTAAAATAGTTTCCTGTCCCATCAGTCTGTACTTTCGGGCAGGGAACTATTTTATTTCTCCAGATATTTTCATAAAAGAAAGCCCCTGACACTTTCATGTCAGGGGCTTCCTTTCGATCAATTCAGAAAATTTATTTCTGCGGGCCGGCGGAAACAAGTGCTTTACCAGCAGCGTTTCCTTCATATTTTGCAAAGTTCTTGATGAATCTTTCAGCCAGATCCAGTGCTTTGGTCTCCCACTCGGAAGCATCAGCATAGGTATCGCGAGGATCCAGGATAGCCGGATCAACGCCCGGAAGTTCAGTCGGAACTTCGAAGTTGAAGTACGGAATAGTCTTCGTCGGAGCTTCGTTGATAGCACCGCTTAAGATTGCATCGATGATTCCACGGGTATCACGGATGGAGATACGTTTTCCGGTTCCGTTCCAGCCTGTGTTAACCAGGTATGCTTTTGCTCCGCTCTTCTCCATTTTCTTAACAAGCTCTTCTGCATATTTGGTTGGGTGCAGTTCCAGGAATGCCTGGCCGAAGCATGCAGAGAAGGTAGGAGTCGGCTCGGTAATTCCGCGCTCGGTTCCTGCAAGTTTTGCAGTAAATCCGGACAGGAAGTAGTACTGAGTCTGCTCTGGTGTCAGAACAGATACTGGCGGAAGTACGCCGAATGCATCTGCGGACAGGAAGATAACATTCTTAGCTGCCGGTGCAGAAGAAATCGGGCGAACGATGTTCTCAATGTGGTTGATCGGATAAGATACACGAGTATTCTCGGTTACGCTCTTATCATTGAAGTCAATTTTGCCTTCTGCATCAACAGTAACGTTCTCAAGCAGAGCGTCACGTCTGATTGCGTTGTAGATATCCGGCTCAGACTCTTTGTCCAGGTTGATAACTTTTGCATAGCAGCCGCCCTCGAAGTTGAATACTCCGTTGTCGTCCCAGCCGTGCTCGTCATCACCGATCAGAAGACGTTTCGGGTCTGTGGAAAGTGTTGTTTTTCCTGTTCCGGAAAGTCCAAAGAAAATTGCGGTGTTCTCACCGTTCAGGTCTGTGTTTGCAGAGCAGTGCATGGAAGCGATGCCCTTCAGCGGCAGATAGTAGTTCATCATGGAGAACATACCTTTCTTCATCTCTCCGCCGTACCATGTGTTGACGATAACCTGCTCACGGCTTGTGATGTTGAATACTACTGCTGTCTCAGAGTTCAGACCCAACTCTTTGTAGTTCTCAACTTTTGCTTTGGATGCGTTGTATACAACGAAATCCGGCTCGAAGTTCTCAAGCTCTTCTGCTGTAGGTTTGATGAACATGTTAGTTACGAAATGTGCCTGCCAAGCTACCTCAACGATGAAGCGGATAGCCATACGGGTATCTTTATTTGCACCGCAGAATGCATCTACAACGAACAGTCTTTTGTTGGAGAGCTCTTTTTTGGCGATCTCTTTTACTGCTGCCCATGCTTCCTGGGTTGCCGGATGGTTATCGTTTTTGTACTCATCAGAAGTCCACCATACAGTATCTTTCGAATTCTCGTCCACAACGATGTATTTGTCTTTCGGTGAACGGCCTGTATAGATACCGGTCATAACGTTAACTGCACCAAGCTCTGTCTCCCGGCCTTTTTCATAGCCTTCCAGCTCTGGTTTTGTCTCTTCCTCAAATAACTGCTCATAAGAAGGGTTGTACACAATTTCTGTGGTACCGGTGATGCCATACTTTGTTAAATCGATCTGTGCCATCTTGTAATTAACCTCTTTCCTTTGATAGTAATACTGCTTCATTCTGCAAAATGCAGAAATTTGAAGGTATCCTTTAGAAGAAACCGGACCAGCCGACCTCTTCTACTCTAATTATACATAAAAGGCCAAAAAAATCAACTGAAAATCTTCCGTTTTTTTACAGAACGTGTCCCAAAATCTGTAAAAATTTTATAAACTTCGATTTTTCGAAGTTTTCTGACAATTGCATTTTTGTACACTTCATCCTGCAAATTGACATTTTTTGATTTTTTATGTTATAATATTAATAATTATGTTCGGAAAGAAGTTTCTTTATGTATTACGATCTGACCCGCGGGAAAATCTCCCGCTCTCTTATCCTGTTTGCCCTGCCGATGATCGCAGGAAATCTGTTGCAGCAGTTTTACAACATTGCCGACACCCTGATCGTCGGACGCGTTCTCGGAAGCAATGCGCTTGCCGCCGTCGGCTCCTCCTATACGCTGATGACGTTTCTGACTTCCATTTTTCTCGGCCTGTCGATGGGCGCCGGTGCGCTCTTTTCGATTTATCAGGGACGAAAAGATCTTTCTTCTTTAAAACTTTCGATTCTCCACGCGTTTCTGCTGATCCTTGCCGTTACGCTCGTGCTGAATCTCGCTGTTTATGCAGGCATCGAGCCGATCCTTACGTTTCTTCGCGTCCCGGATGAAGTCCGTCCCGGCATGCGGACGTATCTTCTGATTATCTTTGCCGGCCTTATTGCAACATCCGTATACAATTTCTTTTCCTGTATGCTGCGCGCGCTCGGAAACTCTTCTGTGCCGCTGATTTTTCTCGCTGTCTCTGCTGTGCTGAACATTGCACTGGATCTGCTCTTTGTCGCTGTACTGCCGTTCGGCATCGCAGGCGCGGCGCTCGCTACGGTTCTTGCGCAGTATGTGTCCGCCGTCGGTATTCTGCTCTATGTGCTGCTCCGCTGCCGCATGTGGCTGCCGTCAAAAAAAGAATGGCGTTTCAGCCATTCCATTTTAAAAGAGATTCTGAATCTTTCTTCGATGACCTGCATTCAGCAGTCGGTCATGAATTTCGGCATTCTGATGGTACAGGGGCTCGTCAACAGCTTCGGTCCGGCGGTCATGGCGGCATTTGCGGCCGCGGTGAAAATTGATACCTTTGCCTATCTGCCGGTGCAGGATTTCGGAAATGCCTACTCCACTTTCACCGCACAGAATTACGGGGCCGGAAATCACGAGCGGATCCGGCGCGGCACGAAAGATGCTTTTGCACTGAGCGCTGCTTTTTCCATCGTCATTTCTCTGCTTGTCAATCTGTTCGCGCATCCGCTGATGCAGATTTTCGTGAAAGCATCAGAAATGGAGGTCATCGCGATCGGCATACAGTACCTGCGGCTGGAAGGCTCGTTCTATCTCGGCATCGGATGGCTGTTTCTGCTGTACGGGTATTACCGCGCTGTCAAACGCGCCGAGATGTCGGTTGTTCTGACCGTCATTTCGCTTGGCATGCGTGTGGCGCTGGCATACCTTTTCTCCGCCACGGCGCTTGGCGTTGCCGGAATCTGGATCGCCATTCCGATCGGCTGGGCACTGGCTGATATGACCGGACTTTTCTTCCTGCGGCGTGCATTCCGATCGCAGAAGCCTGCATAAGTTCCGAATCTTATATCGCAGTACGGTTTTCTGCGGATAAACTGCGGAACTGCCCCGGCGTCTGGTGCATGCGTTCCTGGAAGACGCGGTTAAAATAGCTGATATTTCGGAATCCGCAGTCGCTCGCAATCTTGCTGATCGCCTCCTCGGTGGAAAGCAGCAGCCGGCAGCTCTCGGCAATCCGCAGGTTATTGACATACGTCACGGCGGAAATATGCATAATCGACTTAAAGAAGCGGCAGAAAGCGCTCTCACTCATATGAAACTGGCTCGCCAGTTCCGCGATTTCGAGATCCTCACAGAAATGAGCATTCATGTATGTGAGGATCTCTTTCATTCTGCTGACACGGTAATTCGTCGAGGCATCCGTTTTTCCGCCGTTCTTTTCTGCCGCACTGTAATATCCCTGCCAGATTTTCAGAAGTTCCGCTTTTAACAGCAGCTCCCAGCCCGGTTCTTTTCTTTCCTGCAGATTTCGGATCTCCTGCATGGCCTGTGCCGTTTTTTCTGCAAGGCGTGTCCCCCGCTCTGTCTTGGATGGAAAACGGATCTCGGAGGACAGCACTGGTTCGATATACTGCTGCTGGATCCGGTCAAGCGATGTGCCGGACAGAAAACGCGGCTGGAATACAACGGCAAGAAACGTAAATTCCTGTCCGTCGATTCCCTCTACCTCATGCAGACGGTTTGCATTGACAAAGGCGGTCTCCCCTTCCCGCAGGAGAAAGGTCTCGGTATCCATATGAAAAACAGCTTCGCCCTTTACTGCATAAAGGAGCTCCACTTCCTCATGCCAATGGCAGTACACCCGCACGGTACTCTGCAGGTCTGTCTCGAAAACGTGAATGCTCAGCGGAAAAAGCTCATCACCGTGGGGCTGTGTTTCTTTTCGGTAATTCATCTGTGAGAGCATATTTTTGTCTCCTCTCTTGTTTTGCTCTGCTGTCCCAATTGTAACACGAACTTTGCGATTCCGGCAAGTTTCCCTGTTCTGCCGGCGAATCGCCCTTCCATGACCGTATTTTTCCTTCTTAAATGATAATAATTATCATATTTTATCAGCTTATTGACATTTCTTTTCATCCGCGCTATATTTTAGATACCCCGATAGGGTATGTGATTTCAAATTTTTCATCAAAACCCCAGGAATACAGTCCGGCACGCTTTCGTTTCGCTGTATTCCCGGAAGAAAGCAGGTATTGTATGATTAAAACAGTCTTAAAAATTGATGGTATGATGTGCGGCATGTGCGAATCCCATATGAATGATGTAGTCCGCAAGAGCTGCTCTCCAAAGAAAGTAAACTCTTCTGCAAAAAACGGCGAGACCGTTGTCATCAGCGAAGCGCCGCTCGATATTCCGTATCTGAAACAGCAGATCAAGGACATCGGATATGAGCTGGTTTCGTATACGAGTGAGCCGTATGAGAAAAAGGGATTTTTCCATTTCGGACGATAAGCGGATTTCATGCCTTTCCTTTTGCAGTTTGTGCATCGGAAAAAAGCACCGTTTCAGAAGTTTATTTCCTTTTGGAAATCTGCCTCTGAAACGGTGTTTTCTATTTTTTATCTATGATTTGATCAGCCGCAGTAGCATCCGCAGGACGGCGGCGTTTCTTTCTCCTCTTTTTTCGGAGATTCTGCGCCCAGATCGTACCAGGTCGGGTCGATGTCGAATCTGCGGTTGTTTCCAAGATAGATCGGATGGGTCGGGTCTGAGGACAGGTAGGCGCGCTCGGTCGAAACCTTCCACTGCGCATCCCAGTCAATCTTCGGAAGTGCCAGATCGTAGTGTGTGCTGGCGCGGAAGCCGTCTTCCTCTCCCTCAATTCTTCCCTGGCGTCTGCCGGCGGCACGGCAAAATCTGCAAAGAAGGTGTTCACACCGTCGAAATGGCCTTCGTTGCTTCTGGAGAAGGAACTGCGGTATACCGCGTTGTTGATATTATCGAAGAGCCAGAGATTCATCTTATCAATCTCTTCCCGCAGCTCCACCGGATACAGCTCCGGCGCGCCTTTTTTGTGCCATGGGCGGAAGTTGACCTCGAAATAAGTGGTCAGCCAGTTGTAATCGTTGTTGACTACCTTTCCCGTCGTTGTGTCGATCAGCGCCGGAACGGTCGTTCTTCCCTAGTAATCATCATCAGCACGGTAATACGCCTCAGAGAGGAACTGATCACCGAGCAGCGGGTCGATGTTGTTTTCATTGTAAACGTATTCCCAGCCAAGGTTTTTCTCATGCGGGGCATGTTCTACCATATTGACGGAAATCTGATCTTCCAGGCCCTCCAGCTCTCTTACGATCGCCGCGCGGTTGGACCAGTGGCACAGCTTTGCCCAGACGAGACGGTATCTCTTATTACCTTCTGCCTTCAGATCGTTTTCACCGTCGCCGAACGGAGTCGTGAAGTGATTCGGCTATCTGCGGAAATAGCCGTTTTTGTCGATCTCCGATACGGTTTCTTTTGGTCTTACGCGGATTTTTCTTCCATTTACAATCTCATAATCATAATTCGTCATTGATTTTCTGCCTCTCTTTCGCGTGTTCTATCGAATGAATTTTCAAATAGGAAAGCTTTTATTTTTCTATTATTTCGCTATGTTTTCTATGCAGTTATCATACCATATTTGTCTGGTTACGTCTAATTGCTAATTTTTTGGAGTGGCTATAGGATTTTCTTATAGTAAAAGGCCAGTGCCGCATTCTCTGCAAATGGGCACTGGCCTTGTTTTCGGCGCTTTTTGTTTTTCAGATTTTTCCTTCCCGGCGCAGATACGCCAGAAAACCGTTGCATCCCTCCACGACATCGCGGTACGTCGCCTCAAAATCTCCCGTATACCACGGATCCGCAATATCGCGGCCGGAACCGGTGAAGGAAAGAAATTTGTAAACCTTTCCATCCGGATCATTTTTCAGCATCCGGTTCAGATTGCGGATATTCGCGGTATCCATGCCGATGATGTAGTCGGCGCGCTCGTAATCCTTCCATGTAATCTGCTTCGCGTGATGCGGCACGAGCGGAATGTGCTCCTCGCGCAGTTTATTGACTGTCCCGTAGTGCGGCGGATTGCCGATCTCCTCGCGGCTGGTGGCGAAGCTGTCAATTTCAAAATTGTGGGCAAGGCCGAGGGAATTTACTTTGTGGGTGAATACGCTCTCAGCAAGAGTCGAGCGGCAAATATTGCCGTGGCAAATGAAATACACAGTTATCATACTCCTAAAATTCCTTCCTTTTGCGCATTATCCCAGCAGATTTGTTCTGTCCGGTCTTACATCATCTTCATCCCGGAAGAAAAACTCGCTGTAATTGTCCGTGTCAAAAATCTCCAGCAGTTCTCTCATATTCCAGATCAGATTGGCAGTCGGAACATCTTTCCGGTCGAGCCAGAAGACGCGGCCTTCCTCGGATGATTTTAATTCTCCTTCGAACTGATCTGTTTTGTACAGCAGAACAAGATATCTCGTGCCGTCCTTCTCGATCCAGTCCTTTACGCCGCACAGCTTTGGATTCTTTATGGTCAGCCCTGTCTCTTCTTTCATTTCACGAATGACCGAATCCTGCAGCGATTCATTTTTCTCTACATGGCCGCCTGGGAAAACCAGGCCGCCCGAATAAGATGTGCCGCACTTTTCCTCCACCAGAATTCGTGTTTCATCGCAGATGAGGCACATGCTTGTCAATTCTACTTGTGATTTACGATTCAAAATGATTTCCTTCTATGTCATATACAGGCTTCATTATAACAAAGGAATCCCATTTTTGACATAGCTTTTTATATAAAATCTCACACTCTCCACTCAATCACATCTTCTGTTCTCTTCCGCAGTCTGGCCTCGGGTGCTTCATCCGCATAGCCGACGGCAAGAACTGCGTACAGCTCACCGCCCGCCCAGTCGCTCAGTTCTTTCTGGGCAAAAAAGGAATTGCAGATCCACAGACTGCCAAGGCCCTGTGCGGCAGCCTCCAGCGTCATATTCTCAATCGCTGCGCCGATAGACTGGGAATTGCAGATTTCGGATACACGCTCGTCCATGGAAAGTGCTTTTCTAAAAGAACTTGCTTCCTGAAATATTTTCCTGATGCTGAGATTCCGGTGACGCAGGTAAAATCTGACCGGAGTGCCTGTCTCAGAATCGGAGCATTCATTGTTGTGAACTTCCAGTTCCTTAACAATAAATTGTTTAATCCTCTTAATGTCCATGTATAGCAGATTTGTTTGTACAGTTTTTCAAATTTGCTCATTTATAGCTATACATTTAAAAGTTTTGCACTTGTTTTTTATCTCACCAAGAAAATTGTAAGAGGGTCAGACCCCAATGTCTCTCACACGATTTCTTTTATACTCTGCGGGATGCTTTTAATCCTCGATTGCTGCCTTACGGGCATTGATTGCCTTTATCACATCCATATCAAACTTTGGTTTACGTTCATAGGTATACAGACCGTTTAACTCCTGCTCCACATCATACAGCTGGGTATAGCAGAAGGCAAACATATGGGGATTGTCCAAAAGGGCATCGGTCAGTCCCTTATATCGGTTCAGGAATTCCTCCTTGGTAGCAGGACCTGCACCATAGCCCCAGCCATCCTTTTCAACACCTTCCTCGTCCCACTTGATACCGCCATACTCACTGATGAAGGTAGGGATACCCTTTACAGGTGTCTGCCTGTAGCCATGATTATCTTCCAAATCACCTCCCTGTTTAAAGGACTCGTAGGTTGCTGCAAACTTTGCCGGATCCTGCTCATAATTGTGTAAGTCATAGATGTCCGTCACCACATGATAATTTCCGCTGGTATCAATGCAGGGTCTGGTGGTATCATACAGCTTTGTCATCTTATACACATTGGCCAGTAAGCTGTCATCCTGCCTTCTTCCCTCATAATCCCATGTCTCATTAAACGGACACCAGCCGATGATGGCGGGATGGTTGAAGTCTCTCTCCAAGGCTTCCATCCACTCAGGCAGGAAATATTTTAATGCTGCTGGATTGCTGTAATCCAGTCCCCAACAGCCCTGCTCGCCCCATACCAGATAGCCTGCTTTATCGCAGTGATACAAGAACAGAGGCTCAAATACCTTCTGATGGAGTCTTGCGCCGTTGAAGCCTGCAGCCATGGACAGTTCCACATCCTTGACAAGTGCTTCCTCTGTAGGCGCTGTGTAAATGCCATCCGGATAGAAGCCCTGATCCAGCACCAGTCTTTGGAACACGCTCTTATCGTTGATGAGGAATTTCTCTCCATCCAGTCTTACCTCACGCATACCAAAGTAGCTTTCTACCTTATCTTCTCCATAGGTTAATGTAAGGTCATACAGTCTGCCATGACCCGGCTCCCACTTTTCCAGACGGGACAAAGGAAGTGTCATGGTAACGGTGCCGCCCTCTGACTTTGCGCTTACGCTGCCACAGGGCTCTCCCCCATAAAAGGCCTTTGCTTCCAGTGTGCCCTGCCCCTTTACTACCGCCTTAATTCCCAGAGTTGCCTCTGCCAGGTTTGGATAATATTGCACTTTTTCAATGTAGCTTTCCGGTACCCACTCAAGCCATACCGTCTGCCAGATACCTGTCGTTCTGGTATAATCACAACCTCTGGAGTAGAAGAAATGACTCTGCTTTCCCTTGGGCTGCTTTCCGCCTCTCACATCATCTGCTGCAAAAAGCGTAATGTCATTTTCTCCTTCCTTTACAAGCTTTGTAATATCAAACGTAAAGGAAACATAACCGCCCTGGTGTCTGCCTGCCTCTACTCCATTGATCCATACTCTTGCATCATAGTCCACTGCGCCGAAGTGTAAGAGAAGATCTCCCTTCAGCTCCTCCCCTGTCAATGTGATGGTGCGGTGATACCATACGCTGGGGATAAAGTCCTTATAGCCGATTCCGCTCAGATCACTTTCCGGGCAGAAGGGCACCAGGATCTTCTTCTCCCAATCTGTCTTTCCTTCCTGCCATTTCTGATCTATGCCGCTGCATCCAAAGTCAAAGGAAAAATCCCATTCTCCATTCAGGTTTTTCCAATGCTCCCTCTTCATCTGGGGCTGGGGATGCTCCGGTCTGGGTATTTGTGTCATAATTTTGTCCTCCTGTGATCATTTATTTGGGTTGATTTCATTTTTATTTTATATGGTGAAAGCCATAGTTGACAGGCTTACTCCTTTTTACTACAATGCTGTTATTACATTATTGCAATTTGCTTTCAAAAAATGGAGGAACCACCATGCCTCAGGAAATTACACGCACACAGATTGAAAAATACACGGTCTACACCGGCCCTACCGCGGAAAGCTTTTCTCCCATCATGGCCGGTATCACTTACCCGGATCCTGCCTATGAGATCCTGGTTTATCGCAGACCCCTGTGTGTGTTTGAATACGTTTTAAGCGGCCGTGGACATATCGAGCGAAACGGCAGTATCCTCACTGTAAATGCCGGAGATGCCTATATCCTTACTGCCGGCACCTACCACCACTACTATTCAGACAAAGTTGATCCCTGGACCAAGATCTGGTTCAATGTCAGCGGCAGTCTGGTACAGCATCTTCTCTCCGATTACGGCTTAGACGGTGTCACCCTGATCCCCCGCTTCCATAACGAAACACCTCTGACCCGGATCCTTGATGCCTTTACCGCCGACCCTGTACACTCTGCTGACAAGCTGGCTGTACTGCTCCATCAATATATTCAGGAGCTTGCGGATTTTCTGGCAAACAAAGTTCCCATCAATCCTACTGCACTGGCGATCCGCAATTATATCGATATGCACTTAACAGAAAGTCTGTCCTTGGATCATCTGGCAGATACCGTTTCCCTATCCCGCTCCAGGCTCATCCACCTGTTCCAGGAGGTATATCATGTTGCTCCCTACCAGTATTACCTGTCCCAGAAGTGCAAGCTGGCCCAGTCCATGCTAAGCCGCACCACTCTTCCTGTTTCTGCCATCTCCACACAGCTTGGGTTCTTAGACCCTCACCACTTTTCTTACTTTTTCAAGAAACAGTGCGGTCTGTCCCCGGCTTCTTACAGAAAACTCCACACAGCGCCTGGGAATTTTCCCACCTAAATATTATTCTTTCTAAAAATGGAACCAAGGCAACGAAACTACTTTTTTAAGTACTTTCATTGCCTTGGATTATAGTGCATTTTCTTTCTGTTTACGATACAAAATACAGCTAAAAAGGTATGAATTATTGCTACTACATATTCGGTTTACGTTTACCATTTGGGCTTCGATTTGATTTGCAATCTCACCCACCTAATCGCCTGATCAAGTTTCTGTTCATAGGCTCAAGAACTTTGCTACACCACTTCCTCCATCCATACCGTTACTGATACCGACTTGTGATTCGCTACACTTGGCGGTAAATACCCGTGACTGGACTTGCACCAGCAAGATTAGTGCCATGCTCGGCACACAAAATGACTGCCCCGCCTGCTCAAATGCAGGCAGAACAGTCATCTGATCTTTTTATTCACTTTTTATGAAACAAATTTTCCAACGATCAGGCAGATTACAATCGTAATCACCATATCCGGCAGAGTGTTTCCCAGCGGCATGTCGATGTTCATCAGAATTCGGTATACCGCAAATCCAATCACCCAGATGATCAGATTCGGAATATGTACGGCCAGGCTGCTCTTGTCCCGTTTCAGCAGGAAAAAGTCGGCAATCTGGATTGCGATCATCGGTGCAAAAACCGAGCCGATCAGATAGAGAAAATCTGTGATGTTGTCCATCGGATATACAATCGCTGCGATGGTTCCAATGACGGTGACAACGATGGCCACATGCTTTCCATTCCATTTGCTTACGACGGTCTCGCTGGAAATTCCTGCGGAGTAGGCATCCAGAAATGTTGTTGTTACTGTTGAAAATACAATAATCAGAAGGCCCGCAATGCCAAGGCCTGCCTTCAGCATGATCTGCGCGATGTCATATTCTCCGGTGATGATCGCTGCTCCCATTCCAATCACATACATCCAGCAGCTGACGATTCCATAGACAACCGCGCTGATGGCCGTTGCTTTGACCGGTTCTTTTGCTTCTCTTGTGTAATCGCTGATCAGTGGCAGCCAGGATAACGGCATCGCAACCGCAAGTTCTACTGCTGCACCGAATGTCATACTGTCATCCGATGGTGCTCCTGCTCCGCCTCCGGCAAAGATGACCTTGCTCAGGATCAGGCTAAGCAGAAATAATGCTGCCATGGCAACCGTGTTGATTTTACCAAGATTCGTGATTCCGATCACAATCCAGAGAATAATCAAAACTCCGATCACAAGGCACCAGATCCATCTGCCCGTATGCATTACGCCGTCTGCGGCGAGCGCTCCGTCATAGATCATGATGGCGGTCCAGCCAACGAGCTGCAATACATTCAGGACAGCAAAAAGGATGCTTCCCTTCTGTCCAAAACTCATTTTTACGGTTTCCATGGCACTTTTTCTGACCCTTCCGCCGATCACGCCCGCCAGAAACAGCATCAGGCATCCGATGATATGGCCGATAAGAATCGCTGCCAGACCTTTTCCCATGCCGAGCGGTGCAAGGTATGTTCCGGTCAGGATTTCGGCAATCGAGACACCTGCCCCAAACCAGATCAGGCCATTCTCGAACAGGCCGGTACGTTTTTCGTTCATTTTCATGTTCCTCTCTTTGCTTAAATTTTCATACCGGAAACCATTTTAGCACAGAAGGGAAAATGCGGCAATGAATTTACTCTATCCGTTCATCTGACTCCCAATCTTTCTCCAATCATCCCAGCTTTTCAGACCATTCTGCTTCCTTAAAGCCGATCAGCACGGTATCACCATCGATCAGCAGCGGGCGTTTCACCAGCATACCATTCGTGGCAAGAAGCTGCAGCTGTTCCTCTTCGCTCATGGCAGGAAGTTTGTCCTTCAGTTTCATTTCTTTATAAAGAAGGCCGCTGGTATTAAAGAACTTTTTAAGTGGAAAGCCGCTCTTAGAATACCATTCCTTTAACTCACCGCAGGTTGGATTCACATCCACGATGTTGCGCTCGGTATATTCTATTTTCTGTGCATCTAACCATTTTTTCGCTTTCTGGCAGGTTGAGCATTTTGGGTAACATATAAATAACATTTCTCCATCTCCAATCAAATATAATTTATCCATAATCCTGTATCTTTTGCCGGAATCATTTCAGCACAGGAACGGAGGATCGGCAATTATTTTCCTTCTTCCAAGATCAATTCCAGCACCTTCATCAGCTTCGGAATCCAGCCCATCTATCTTATATAGACGAGCTGTTTGAGCTCTTTTGGTCTTTCCTTTTTCACAATTATGCAATAATAATCTATAACTTTGCACATACCAAATCATACAAAGCACTCATAAGTTCTTCCCCGTTCCGGCATTCTGCGACCATCGAAATAACCGCATTCTTGTCCGGAAGGATCATAGAAATCTGAGAATATTTTCCATCCGCCCGGTAGGAATTGTATTCTCCTCTCCAGAAAAGATAACCATAATTGTCTGTATCGGATGCTGCTGTACTTTCTTCTATCCATTTTTCGGATAAAATCTGTTTTCCATTCCATTTTCCCTTATTCAGGTAAAACAATCCGAATTTATGAAGTTCAGAAAGTGTAAGGAACAATCCACCTGCGCCAAAACTGTTTCCAAGAGGATCTGTCTCCCATGTCGGCCGCTTGATTCCAAGATGTTTAAAAAGCCTTGGTGTAAGATAAGAGACCAGATCGCATCCGGAACGTCTCTGTACAAGAATGCCTGCCAGGTAGGGACCAACATTATTATATACAAAATGTGTACCTGGCTTATATTGAAACGGAATCGCCAAAGACATTTTTACCCAGTCATCCTCCTGGTATAATGGCCGCTGTTCTCCCATAAGGCTGCCCTGTTCCTGTCCTAAACACATCGTAAGCAGGTCTCGAACCGTTGCCATTTTCAGATTATCATCGATCACATCGGGTAAATCTTCGGGAAAGGCATCCGTCAGTTTTTCATCTAAAGACAGTAATCCTTCCTGGACAGCAAAACCAACTGCACAGGATGTGAAGCTCTTCGTTGCAGAATAGATATTTCTACGGCATTCGGGTTCGCTGTACCATTCATTTATGAGGTCGCCATCTTTTGTGACCTTTATTCCAAGAACGTGAAATGTTTTTGCAGCTCCTATAAAATCAGATATGTCCATAGCTAGGTTCCTCCTTTATTTTTACTATAATATCATGATGGATTCTTTTCTTAAATTCTTATTTTTCATTCAATTCACGGAAGGCAATCTTTCCGGTAGTTTTCTGCCATTCCGGGCATATTCATTTCAACTCACGCCTTCATGGAAAGCGACGGCCAAACCAAACAATATGCTTTGATCCTATCTTCCTATGTATTCCTATGTATATTTCCTCCTCATCAACCACTTCTGATCAATACATTTCACCTCACCATCAAACCGAATATGAAGATGAACTCCGCCAGATCTCAGATTAATCTTTTCTATGATTCCATCTCCGAATTTCGGATGTGTGATATTGTCTCCAATTTTATATTGAACAACTTCATCCTTCTGCTTCTGTGCTTTCTGCTGGCGCTGATACGTATCTCGAATCGGCACTGTCTTATCATGAATCCGGCTTTTTAATACTTTATCATAGTTATGATCCAACAGCGCCTCTCCTGCCTTATAATAAGGTGTCGGTGCTGCACCTATAAGAGAACAACAATATTTCCACGCACTTCCATGTGTTCCAGCCTGCCATTTATACTTCTCAGGTATCCGCATATTGTACTGCATGTAATGCGCATATTCATGCTTGATTGACACTCCCCACAGCTAAAGCAGGGGGATTCCTGTTTCTTCCACCATTGCA
>NZ_QUJD01000010.1:0-148878 GCF_003480555.1 Blautia sp. AM29-29 | reverse complement strand
AGACCGCAAAAGCGGTCTGCTATTTGTCAAGGTGCTCGTATTCTACCGTTTACTATTTTCTTGCCATTATTGCTCTCACAAATAGAGCCAAACCAGAGCCATTCGATAAAATAAATGCCGGAAACCCGCATAAATACAGGCTTTCGGCATTTCTGTCCGTTATTCAAACTCGATCGTTGCCGGTGGTTTTCCGGTGCAATCGTACATGACGCGGTTGATGTGTTTGACTTCGTTTACGATTCGACTGGTTGTTCTTCCGATGACATCCCACGGGATTTCGGCGCTTTCGGCGGTCATGAAATCGGTGGTGGTGACGGCGCGGAGGGCGATGGCGTAATCGTAGGTTCTTTCATCTCCCATGACTCCGACGGAGCGCATGTTGGTCAGGGCTGCGAAGTACTGGCCGATTTCGTGAGCGATTCCGGCTTTGTCGATTTCTTCGCGCCAGATCGCGTCGGCGTCCTGTACCATTTTGACTTTCTCGGCGGTTACTTCGCCGATGATACGGATGCCAAGTCCCGGGCCCGGGAATGGCTGACGGAATACAAGGTATTCCGGGATGCCGAGCTCAAGGCCGGCTTTTCTTACTTCGTCTTTGAAGAGGTTGCGCAGCGGCTCGATGATTTCTTTGAAATCTACGTAGTCCGGCAGTCCTCCGACGTTATGATGGGATTTGATGACGGTGGATTCTCCGCCGACGCCGCTCTCTACAACGTCTGGGTAGATGGTTCCCTGTACCAGGAAGTCTACAGCACCAATTTTCTTTGCTTCTTCTTCGAAGACGCGGATGAACTCTTCGCCGATGATTTTACGTTTTCTCTCCGGCTCTTCTACGCCTTTTAATTTTGCATAGAAACGCTCCTGTGCGTTAACGCGGATGAAATTCAGGTCGTATGGGCCGTCCGGTCCGAAAACTGCTTCTACTTCATCGCCCTCGTTTTTACGCAGCAGGCCGTGATCTACGAATACGCAGGTCAGCTGGTTTCCGACTGCTTTGGAAAGCATAACAGCTGCTACGGAGGAATCGACTCCGCCGGACAGTGCGCAGAGGACTTTTCCGTCGCCTACTTTTTCGCGGATAGCTTTGATGGATTCTTCTACGAAGGAGTCCATGTGCCAGTCGCCGGCGCAGCGGCAGACATTGTATACAAAGTTGGAAAGCATTTTCTTTCCTTCTTTGGTGTGCAGAACTTCTGGATGAAACTGGGTTGCATAGAGGTTTTTCTCTACGTTTGCAACGGCTGCTACCGGACAGTCATCCGTATGGGCGATGATTTCGAATCCCGGAGCTGCTTTGGAGATGTAGTCGTTGTGGCTCATCCAGCAGATGGTTTTTTCGGATACGTTCTCAAACAGTGCGGAACTGGTATCTACAGTTACCTCAATTTTTCCATATTCTCTGACCGGTGCTACTTCTACTTTTCCGCCGAGCAGATGCATCATCAGCTGTGATCCGTAGCAGATGCCGAGGATCGGGATTCCAAGTTCAAAAATTTCTTTTGTATAAGTCGGGGAATCCGGCAGATATGCGCTGTTCGGGCCGCCGGTGAAGATAATACCTTTCGGCTGAATTTCTTTGATCTTTTCGATGTCTGTTTTGTAAGAATAAATCTCACAGTAAACGTTGCACTCACGTACACGTCTTGCAATTAACTGATTGTACTGACCGCCAAAATCAAGTACGATAACCGTTTCTCTTTTCAAGAACGTTCCCTCCTGTTTTTTCTTCTGTGCATGATGAACTACATGCGTTTTTTGGGTTTGATGCTAATTATAGTAAAGAAACCGTAAAATTTCAACCCCCGAAGTACAGGAATCGTGTTCTTTTCGCTGTACTTCGGAGGTTTTTCTTTTTTTTCGGGTCCTTATTCTCCGATGGTGATGGTGTAGCCTGCCTGGAAAGTTTCACCGGCTTTCAGGTGCTGTTCGCCGTATTTGTCTTTTAATTCGCCGTCAAAGCCGACGTTGTCGCAACGGCCGATCCATGGCTCGAGGCACACGAACGGGGCATCTGCTTTTGGCTTGGACCATACGCCGACGCTCGGGAAGCCTTTGCAGGTGAGAGTGACGTACGGTTTTCCATCCACTTCTACGCCGACGCGCTCGACCTGGGTGTTGTCGAAGATCAGGGCGTCCTCGTCGAAAAGGGTTCTGGTGTACGGGATTCTGCCGTCCTGAAGTTTCAGTTTTCTCGGATGTGCTACATCGACGCCTGCTGTTTCCGGGTCGATCAGGACGTATTCGAGTTCGGTCTCGGTGTGGTTTTCCAGGCCTTTGTTGAAGACGATGTCATACTGTTCCGGAATCATGAATGCAGGATGTCCGCCGACGGAGAAGTACATGTCATCATCACCGGTGTTTTCTACGTTCCAGGTTATGGTCAGGGTTCTGCCGGAGAGTTCCTGGGTTACGGTGAAGGCAAAATCGAACGGGTAGACTTTTTTTGTTTCTTCGGTCGATACCAGGCGGTGTACTGTTTTGTTTTCGGTGTTTTCGATGCACTCGAATTCGTTGTCGCGGGCGAAACCGTGCTGGCCCATCGGATATTTGACTCCTTTATGGGTGTAGAAGCCGCCGTTTACTTTTCCGACGAACGGGAACAGGACCGGTGCGTGGCGGTTCCAGAAGGCCGGATCGCCGATCCAGACTGCCTCACGGTCAGCCGCTTTATCGTAGATACTGCAAAGTTCTGCACCGTGATCGCTGATCTGCACACGCAGTTTTTCGTTTTCCATGGTTCTCATACTCTGTTTCCCCCTGTTTTCTTTCATTTTTTGTAACTATTCAGAGCCATGCGAAATTGCATGGCGCTGAATAGTTACCATTTTTAGAATTTATTCCGGATAGACGAGACGGGATTCATCAATTCCGTACAAAACCTCATCCAGGTATTTTTTGCCAAGGTAGTTTGCCATGGACAGATTCATATCCAGATAGTTTCCGCAGTCTTTCGGAGATGCACCCGGGACTTCGCCCTTGAAATCGCGGATAAATTCATACATTTCTATTACGAGTGAAACGATATCTTTCGAGCTGTAATCACCGGCCAGCAGCAGGTAAAATCCTGTACGGCAGCCCATTGGACCAAAATATACAGTTTTATCTTTCCATTCTTCGTGATTGCGAAGGAACGTTGCGCCAAGATGCTCAATGGTGTGGACTTCAGCAGTATTCATAACAGGCTCATCGTTTGGAGATGTCATGCGCAGGTCAAAGGTTGTGATAACGCTGTCACCCACATGATCTTTTCTTGAAACGTAAATGCCTGGTTTAAGTTTGATATGGTCGATCGTAAAGCTTGCAATTTTTTCCATGACTGGTATTTTCCTTTCTTTCTGTCCTTTAATAGCTGCGGAGTTCATCATCGGTATCCGCAGTGTTTTCGATGGATTTGATGATGAGATCATAACTATAGGCATCGCTTACTTTTACAGTGACGCGGTCGCCGACTTTATGACCAAGAATGGCTTTTCCTAATGGCGAGTCGATACTGACGTATCCTTTGAGAGAATTACCACGAACGGTGGTGACAAGTTTGTAGGTTTCTGTCTCATCATCTTCTTCGATGTAAACCTGGACGGTATTGTTGATGCCGACTTCGTCGTCCTTTGAGGTATCTGAAATAACGTGAGCGGTTTTGATCATTTTTTCCAGATAGCGGATGCGGCTTTCGTTGCGGTTTTTGTCCTGTTTGGCAGCTTTGTATTCAAAGTTTTCGCTGAGATCGCCCTGGGCACGGGCTTCTTTTACAGCCTCGAGTTCTTTTGGACGGACAACCAGTTTGCGGTAGTCGATTTCTTCCTGCATTTTTTTAATATCGTTTTCGGTCAGTTTATCATACATGATTTTTCTACCTCTTTTCTTGTGAGGTTATTTTAGCACAGAATACGGCAAATTGGAAGTAGGAAGACAGCCACGGTAGAATCATGAGTAGAATCACTTTCTTACGCACCGGAACAGCAAATGTTCCGGTGCTGAATGAACTATAACGGTTCACTCAGCCGTGTCGCTTGGTTTTGAAGGCGGAGTTCCTTTGTTGTCGCTGTTATTTGGCATTTTTCCACCTTTGGGATCGCTCATCGTTTTAACAGACCGGGTTCCGGCGGTGGTGATGATGTCCGTGAGGGTGATCTCTTCGTTGTCGGTACCGGCAGTCAGAGTATACGTTGCGTCCAGTTTCATTTCGGGGCAGGTCAAAACGATGCTGGCGTAGGCTTTTTCAGGTGTAACCGTGAAGAGGGCACTTCCATCGCTGTCTGTCAGTGTGATGGTAGTGTCAGCGGACTGGGTTTCCGTACTGTAATAGGTGATAACGGGCTGGGTGGAAGCTTCGTCGAAGCTTTCCGTCATGCCGGCACTGCCGATAGCAGCTAAGGTTCCGCCGGTCACAATTGCACTTCCGTCGTAATCGAGGGCACTGTCACCATCGCTGGTCGGCCCGTACACGATCGTAGTTCCGCCGGTCACGAGAAGACCGCCGTTGGAATCAAGACCATCACCATCGGCGGATACAGTCAGGGTTCCGCCGGTAATTTTAATGTAAAGCTCAGAGTTGCCTCCGCCGCCGGGGCCTCCCTGCATCATCTGTGGAGCATCGCCGTCAGAAGGAGCATTCCCCGGATCGAAGTTCTGCGGCGCATTTCCGCCAGACGGAGCGTTCTCCGGATCGAAGTCCTGCGATGGCTGCATATCGCTGCCGTTTTCTGTATCAGGCGGCATTTGCGGAGGTTCCTTTCCGTCTGCCGCACCGGATATGCTGCTATCATCACCGGAGTTTACGGCAGCACTGCTATCGTTGTTTGAGCTTGCGGCATTGCTGTCATCGTCACCGGAACCGGCCGCATTGGCGCCAGGATTTATGGCGTTGGTGCCATCGTCGCCGGAATTTGCGGCATTGATGCCATCGTCGCTGGCGTTTATGGTAATGTCACCACCATTGACCACAACGCGTTTTCCTTCCAGTCCTTCGTAGCTTTTTTCAACAAGGATCGTTCCGCCATGAATGACGGTGTCGAGATCCGCATGGAAACCGTCATCACCGGAGTTTACGGTGATGGTTCCGTCATCGACAACAATGCTGCCGGTTGCATGGAAGCCGTCCTGTTCCGCCTCGATCGTAAAAATTCCACCGGCAATATAGATATTTCCAAGCTCTGTGTCATCCGTATTCTTCGCTTTGACCGCACTGTTTGCAGCATCAATATCAAAGCTTCCATCCAGAATTTTAATCTGATCTTTGGCTGTGATCCCGTTGTCTGCAGCGGCGATTTTGTAGGTTCCGCCGGTAATCACAAGGTCATCTTTGGATACAATCCCGTGCTTGTAGTCTGCCTCGATGGTCAGACTTCCTGTCCCGTTGCAGACAAGATCTGATTTGGAGAAGATAACGCCGTCTACCGTGTTGTCGTCAATCTGAGTGTACTCGTTTCCACCGCCAAGCGTGTTGCTGCTGTTTTCAGCAAGCGTGATGAAAACTTTGTCCGCTTCGCGAACGTAGATGGCAGCATTCGTCTCACAGTTGATATGGACTCCATCGAGTACGATCTGAACCTTGTCGAAATCGGATGCGTCTACGATAATCTGGCCATCCTCAAGTGTTCCGCTTACGATGTAAACGCCTTCTTCCGTAATGGTAATTGTGCTGCCGTCTGCTTTGGCTCCGCTGCCGGAGACGGTAGCTGTCGTCTTATTAAGTGTAATTTTTACGGCTTCTGATGCTTTATAGCTTCCGCTCTTCTCACGGTCTGTGAATTCGGTATCGATGGTGGATTCGGTCAGTTCCAGATCGAAATCAATGTCGGAGGCACTTTCTATTGCATTTTCCGAAGCTATGCTCTCTGATGTGGCCGCCGCGTTGTCGGCAGATGTTTCGCCGGTTGACTCTGTACGGGCAGATTCGGCATTTACAGAGCTGGAAGATGTCACTGCTGTGCCGCATCCGCCGAAGGCCAGCGATGATACAAGAAACAGACTGACGACCGCGCCGGTCTCTTTTTTTCTGTTTTTATTTCTGTTTCGATTCATTATAATTCCTCCCTTCCGGTCTGTGCACGACTGCACAGGATTTCAAGGTTTCCGTTTCTGCAGCGGAGCTGGTCAATCATGTTTTTCTCTTCGCCTTCCTCGCGGAATACGATGCGATACTCCAGCTTGAAAAGACTTCCCATATTCGTGGTTTTTACCTGTACAAGCTCGCAACGGGTCAGATACCTGGCAAAGATATCGTCAAAAACACTGGTATAATCAAGGGACTCCGGTTCCAAGATTTCCATTGACGAGCATGATCACCATCTGTACGATCACAGGCATCAGAACAAGCGTGACAGCAAAGCTTTTGGTGCATTCACTTTTGTACCTGTAAACAGCAGCGATCAACAGTCCCAGAATCAGAGACACTGCTGTGCAGGCAAGGAACTGACCAAAGGTGAAGGCGGCGATTGTTTCTGTAAAAACGGAACTGAATATTGTGTTAAGCATAGCAAATTCCTCCCAGAATTTTTTTATTTTCTTGTCTATTCAGAGCCCCATCTCGATTCCGCTTACGCTACATCGCGATGTTGCTTCTCGCCATATGAAGTTCCAGAAAAACCGCTCATTCATGCAAGCATGATTCGCGATTTTTCTTCTATTTTGCATGGCTCTGAATAGTTACATTTTCTTTTTTTGTGAAGCAGATTATGTTTGAAAAAGGCTTTTCGCAAGCTGTAAGTCCACCCACTGCTTCTTGCTTTTCGCAATGGCCGCAGAGGACTTACCTGATTCAGCTAACGGAATGCTGTTTTTGATACGGTTTGCCGGATATCTGTGAATGGTATGAAAGCTTTTTCTTCTGATGCTTTCTGATTTTCGATCTGATAGGCAAAGCCGTATTTAGAAAATGATGCCGGATAGATTGCAAGATCATCCAGAATTTTGCTGAACCATAGGGGCACAGCACCTGGTGTTTTCACCTCCATGAGATACCAGCCTGGTTCTAAAAGTCTGGTTCCTTCCGTTGGACCGTCAAGACACAGATTGTCGGTACGCCATCGGATATTAGTGTCGAAGGTGACACGAAAGTTCCTGTCTTCCGTGCCGAAGCAGGCGATACGGTCGTAGGCGATGTACATAGCGGGAGCAAGCCCCCGGTAGTAGTTACGAAACCAGGTGATTTCGTGAAGAATCTGGCTGTCAAAGCCCGGTTCTGATTTTCCCGCAAGATAGGGAACCGCTTCTGATAATATCATGCGCTCGCGGCGTTTGTAGACGATTCCTTCATATTTTTTCTTTAGTTCTACGTAGATGGGGCTGGTCTCTTTGGCCGGACCATAACTGCGGAGTCGCAGTTTTTCTTTGTAGACGGGTTTTTCCAGCGAACGGCGGATGAGCTGGTGATCCGGGGTATCGTAATAGAGGCTGCAGATGGTATCAAGGCCGTATTCATCCATCTGCAGATGACCCGGAAGGCTCTTGCGAAGCTTGCGAGCCATGATCGGGGAAAGCATGTATTTTGTTTCATACCGTTGGAAGGTCATGGGAATCTGTTGGCTTTGCATCATAATCGATTGATCCTTTCGTTTGATTTACTTCCGGAAATGTTTTTTACATTTTTAAGTATAATGAGGAAACTTTAAAGGAACCTTAAAGAATGGACGGAAAATGTGAAAGGTTTGTGAAAAGACGGACCTCTGTAATCCGGATCGCTTTTTGAATACCATATAAAAAAAGAAAGAGCCGTTTCCGGACAAATTCGTTGGAAGCGGATTTGTTCGGAACGGACTCTTGTAGCCGATATGCAAAGTCATGAAACATATAAAATAGGAAAAGCGTCAAAAATCATCTTGGCCAGCGCTCTTTTCTGGACATGAGTGGCGCGAATGGTACATGAGGATGCGTCTGGTACCAGTAAGCTGTGGTAGCGACATCATCCTGACGTTCAAAAAGACCTCCATGACTGACGCCAATCTGCTGAAGGGTTACCTTAAGATCCTTCTCAAAAAGGATAGGATCAAGAAGGTGCCAGCGGTAGAAGCTGCGCTGTGGCATCTGATCATCATTGTGGTAATCATTATGAAGGAAGGTATCGTGGGTAGAGTAGTAAGGATAGCCAAGATACGGAGTACAGTACTGATTTTCGACGGTTTGGCCATTTTGCTGTGTTGCAAAGCTCCAGGCACCGCCGAAATAATCTTCTGTTCCGGTTCCGCAGATGGTTGGATAATCCTTGTCTCCATCGATGTAGAATTTCATCTCACCTTCTCCGTACCAGTAGCGTTCGAGGCTGGTCAGTGCAAGATAAGTTCCAACGTACTGGCCTTTCCCTTTGATGTTGTCGAGGACAACGTAGTCTTTTGCCTTTTCCGTGATACGCTGACGACGCCACTGGGCATGGAAATAGGCAGCATCTTCCGGAACCGTTGTCAGGCAATAGTCGATCTGATAAAAGAAGGCCGGAATCGGCTCATCACACTGATTTTCAATGGTAATACGGGCGTTTTTACGGAACGGCATCGGGAAATAGCTGTTGAAACCACGGGTCGGATTGACAGCAATCGGGACGGAATTTACCTGATAGGAAACACCGAAGCCGCAGCAGAAGAAATCGCCAAGCGGGCATTCAACGGATGGGAATTCTTCATCGTCCCAGTACATGCGCAGAACAAGATCCCGCAGAACATAACGGTTGCGTTCACTGGTACGGTCTGTGACGGTGATCCAGATGTGCTGAATGATGCCTTCTCCCTGGATCTCACCAAGTGTTACGGTCTCTCCTGCTTCTATTTTCGGGATGCACGGGGAACCTTTTCTGGACGGACCAAGATCGCTGGATGCCATGCCGCCTTTTCCTTTTTCTCCGTTCCGGTTTTCCCAGTTGATGGAACGGGACTGTCCGTTTTTCAGCCGGAAAATATTCTGTAAACCACAATCAAACATCATATATTCCTCCTTTTGTTTTCTTTTGTTTTCTTTTGTTTTGTTTTTTCTCTCTTGAAAGCTTTCGATTTCTGCTTTTTTGTGTGTCTTCCTCTCCTGCTCTGCTGTCATTTTTTCCATTTTTCCGGAATTGTGTTTCTTTCATCCTTTTGCCGGAAAGACTGCTTTAAAACAGATGCCATCTCGTGTCCGCTCTGCGGTGATTTTTCCCTTATGTGCCTTTACAATTGCAGCTGCCACGGAAAGGCCGATTCCATAGCCGCCGCTTTCCCTGGCCCGTGACGCATCCGCACGGTAGAAGCGGTCAAAGAGGCGGTTGAGATCACCTTCCGGCAGGGTATCGCAGGTATTCTGCACCGAAAATTCTGCTTTTTTGCCGTTTTTTCGCCAGAAAATGTGGATTTTTCCACCCTCCGGTGTGTATTTGACGGCGTTATCCACAAGAAGGGAGACGAGCTGGTGGATTCTTGCGGCATCCCCTTCCATATGGAGTTCTTCTGCAATATCGCTCTGCAGCGCGATCCTGCCCGGATGTTCGGTTTGCATTCATTTTCTTTTTTTCTCTGCCCGTCTCCGCAGCAGCTCTTTTGCGCCTGCGTACAACAGAAAATATACCGTCAGAATCATGACAACTACAATCCTGTTATCTTTCAGGCTGAAAAAAGAGGTCACATTGACTGCCGCCAGAAACAGCAGCAGTGACACACTGAGATCAATTTTTTCTTTTCTGTCGGCCAGCACCATTCCTGCGGCCGCCAGAACCAGAAGAACGGCAATTCTTGCAATCAGATTTGCCATTTTGACGCCTCCTTACTGTTTCCGGAAGGTAATTTCCCCGGTTTTATCATCCATACCATCGACGATGGCAAGAGATTCCAGATGAATGCCGCGGTCACGCAACAGTTTTCCTCCGATCTGGAACCCTTTTTCGATGACAACGCCTGCTCCTACGAGCTCTGCACCGGAATCCTGTACCAGGGTTGCCAGTCCTTCCAGCGCTTTTCCGTTTGCCAGGAAATCATCGATCAGGAGAACTTTGTCTCCTTTTCCCAGAAATTCTTTGG
Source organism: Blautia sp. AM29-29 (assembly GCF_003480555.1). Taxonomy (NCBI): domain Bacteria; kingdom Bacillati; phylum Bacillota; class Clostridia; order Lachnospirales; family Lachnospiraceae; genus Blautia; species Blautia sp. AM29-29. The sequence continues at coordinate 138,901 of NZ_QUJD01000010.1, read as the reverse complement.
AAACAATGATATCATAAACTCTTCCATGGGTGAAAGATTCTACTTTTGTGGTATAAACATCTCCGGCGATATTTTTGGTCTGTGTTTTCTTTGCAAACACAACCGGAACATTAAAAATTTCAGCCACAACACAGGCAATTCCGATTCCAGATGCCTCGATGGTCAGGATTTTCGTGATCTCCTCTCCCGCAAAACGGCGCTGAAACTCTTTTCCGATTTCCCGGAACAGATTGACGTCCATCTGATGATTTAAAAAGCTGTCCACCTTCAGGACATTTCCCTCGCGTACTTTTCCGTCTTTGCGGATTCTGTCTTCCAATAACTGCATTTTTTTGAAGCCTCCCGAATTTTTATTATACCCATTGTACTTACTTCTCACTGGAAATGCAAGTCCAAATCCATCAAATTTCGCACTGTCTCAAATTTTATTCATGGCAGCCGCCGGTGTCTCTGCATCAGAGATCCTCTTTCCGGTCCAGATCCTTTAATTCCCACGCGGCTTCGACCCGGAACGGAATTACCGATTCCCAGTGCCGTTTCAGCACCTTTTTTCCGCCGCGGTCGCCGGAAAGTTCTTTTAGTTCTGAAAAATAAGGTTTTGAGAACCACGCCGGATTGCCGCTCTCGCCGCCGCAGAAAACGCAGCCAAGTGGAGCCTTCTGCATCTCCATGGATTCCAGAAAGCGCTCCGCCGTCTCTTCCTTCAGGTACGGCTGATCCGCCGCAAAACACGCACAGGCATCGGCATTTTGCTTCTCCGCCGCCTCGATTCCCGCGCGGATTGTATAGGAAATTCCTTTTTCGCTGTCCGGCGAAAACACCGTCTGCAGACGCCCGGCTTTTACCAGCGGCGCAAGCTCCTCCAGAATCCTTTCATACTGCGTCACAACCAGCAGTTCCCAGTTCTCATGCCTTCCGGCAATTTGGGCCAGCCGGTCCAACAGATGGCGGTACACCGCCTTTCCATCCAGCGGATAGAGCAGCTTATTTTCCCCGAACCGTCTGCTGTTCCCGGCTGCCAGATAAAGTATCGTTACTCGCATTCTTTTTCCGCAATTCCCATTGCAATCTGCTCGCTCGTGATCGGCAGTTCGCGGAACCACAGACCCGTCGCATTGTAGATTGCATGTGCCAGCGCCGGAGCCGGTGTGTTGATGACGATCTCGCCGATCGATTTTGCACCGAACGGACCGGTCGGCTCGTAGCTGCTCCGAAACTCGACGCGCAGCCTGCCCATATCGAGGCGGGTCGGCACTTTATACTGCATAAACGAATTATTGATCATCTGACCCTTGTCCGTGTACTGGATATTTTCAAACAGCGTCATGCCGATGCCCTGCACCAGACCGCCCTCGACCTGTACGCGCGCAAGGTTCGGGTTGATGACGGTTCCGCAGTCGACAACGGCGGCATAATCGAGAATCCTGACCTCGCCGGTCTCTTTATCCAGCTCGATCTCGACCGCACCAGCCATATAAGGCGGCGGCGATACCGGAGAGCAGTTGCTTTCCGTCGCTTCCAGCGCGATGCCGTTATTGCACATGGCCGCTGTTGCGATTTCTTCCATCGTCATGCTGCTTCCACTCTTTTCATGCACGACGCCGGTACCGGTAAATTCTGTCTCATCTTCCGGCACGTTCATCCGCTCTGCCGCCAGGGCACAGATTCGCTTCCGAAGCGTCATGCAGGCTTTTTCCACCGCTTTTCCGGTAATATACGTCGTACTCGATGCATAGGAACCGGAGTCATACGGGGACGTATCGGTATCTGCGCCGACAACGGTAATGTCATCCACATCACACTCCAGACACTCTGCCGCCATCTGGGACAGAATCGTATCGCAGCCGGTTCCCATATCGGCCGCTGCGATCAGCATCGTATAGCCGCCGTCGTCGTTGACTTTGATCGTTGCCGATCCGACATCGAGATTGGAAATACAGGAGCCCTGCATCGCCATCGCAATGCCGACGCTGCGCACCTTTCCATCTCCCATATCACGGCACGGATATTTCTCATCCCAGCCGATCATCTCTTTCGCACGCTCCACGCACTGGTCAAGCGCACAGCTGTTTGCCGTTTCGCCATAGTAAGCCGGCATGAACTGTCCCTCACGGACCATATTCTGCTCCCGGATCCGGATCGGATCGATGCCAAGACGCGCTGCCATCTCACTGACAGCAGATTCTACGGCAAAGATACCCTGCGTCGCACCGTATCCGCGGTAAGCACCGGCTGACATTACGTTGGAATACACAACATCATACGCAAACCGGTAAGCCTCAAGAGATCCATACATCGGAATCGATTTGTGGCCGGAAAGGCCGACCGTTGTCGGTCCATGCTCGCCGTATGCACCCGTGTTGGAAAGTGTATACAGATCGATCGCACGGATTCTTCCATCCTTCATCGCACCGAGGCGGATCGTTACTTCCATCTCATGGCGCGGTGTGGATGCTGTCTGGGACTCTTCTCTCGTAAAGATCATTTTCGACGGTTTTCCGGTTTTCCAGGTTACAAACGCCGGGAAAATTTCGGCAACCACCGTCTGCTTCGCTCCGAATCCGCCGCCGATTCTCGGCTTGGAAACACGGATCTTCGATTTCGGAATGCCGAGTGCATTGGACAGAATGCGGCGCGCATGGTAAACGATCTGGGTCGAGCTCAGCACATTCAGCCGTCCGTAGGTATCCATAAAGCAGTATGTCCGGAACGTCTCCATCATCGCCTGCTGGGCTGCGCGTACATGATACGTATGCTCTACGACCTCATCGCACTCTGCGAGCACGGCTTCCACATCTCCGTTGTGATCTTCCGCACTTGCACAGAGATTTCTCTGATTGTCCGCACCGACCGGACAGAGCGATTTCCAGCTTTCCTCCGGATGCACCAGCAGTTCATTATCCTTGGACTGATGAAAATCCAGAATGGCCGGAAGCACTTCGTACTCTACTTTCAGGAGCTTCCGCGCACGGTCCACGCATTTTTCATCTTTTCCGGCGATAATCGCCACCGGATCTCCCACGTAGCGCACATGCTGATCGAGGATCAGACGGTCATACGGGCTTGGTTCCGGATAGGTCTGTCCTGCCATTGTAAAACGCTGTTTCGGCACATCCTCCCAGGTATAAATCGCCTCAATACCCGGAACACGCTCTGCTGCCGTCTTTTTCACGGATTTTACGATTGCATTGGCATGCGGGCTCCGCAGTACCTTGACAATCAGACAATCCTTCGGCGCCAGATCATCTACATAAACCGGCTTTCCGGTTACCAGCGCGAGGGCATCCTTTTTGATCACCGGCTTATTCACACTGCAGAGCTGATCGGTTCTTCCCGACCAGTCCGGTTCATAGATATGATTTTCTCTGCTCATGACGCACCTCCCTGCTGCTTTTTCCAGGCAAGGAAATTCAAAATTCCCCGAAGCTGTCCTTCATATCCGGAACAGCGGCAGAGATTTCCCGCCAGATATTCTTCAATTTCTTCCTCACTCGGATCCGGATTTTCCCGGAACAGCGCAATCGCATTCATAATCATCCCCGGATTGCAGAACCCGCACTGCTCGGCGCCCTGTCCGGCAATAAAGGAACCAAATTCTTCTGCTTCCTCCTGCAGGCCTTCCAGCGTATCCACCTTACATCCATTCGCCCGCGCCGCAAGCACCGAACACGACAGCACCGGTTTTCCCTCCAGAAAAACCGTACACAGCCCGCAGTTCGACGTCTCACAGCCGCGCTTCACACTGTAGCATCCCTGGCTTCTCACAAAATCGATCAGGAGCATGTCTGCATCAATTTCCGCTTCCGTCTTCTTTCCATTTAAGATCATCGAAATCTTCATCACTGCTCCTCCTTCTTCTGAATTTCTTCCATACATCTGCGCAGCAGCACCCGTCCCAGATGATGACGATACTCTGCACTTCCGCGCATATTACTGCCATACGTAAACTGATCAGAAATCTCTGAAGCCGCCGCCTTCAGCTCCTCCGCAGATGCCTTTCCAGCCGCCAGCTTTTCCGCCAGCTCCGCCGGAAGCTCTACACGTGCCGCCTTCGCCGGTCTTGCCCCAAGCACCGCACATCCTTTTCCGTCTTCCACCCGCACCGCACACGTCAGCACCGGGAAATCCGTTCTGGAATTTCGATGACTCTGATAAACCGTAACACCCTCATGCTTCTTCACAATCAGCCTTACCAGCACATCCCTGTCTCTCTTTGAACAGGCAAACTCCGCCAGCGGCATCCGTCCCGCATGAACCAGCTCCACCTCCGTATCCAGCGCCAGAAACAGCGTCAGCACATCCGAAAATCCAAATCTGCCGAAAATACTGCCTCCCACCGTAGCCAGATTCCGGAACTGCACCCCGACAATACTCCGCACACTCTCCCGTGCCGCACCGTCGGTATAAGCATTCAGCCCCTCATGCTCCTCCATCTGCCGCAGCGTCACCATACATCCAATCGAAAACTCCTCCTCGGACTCTTCAATCTGATCCAGTCCCAGCCCGGACAAATCAATCGCCGTCTGCACCTGCCTCTGCCCCATCTTCGTCCAGAGCATCCCACCCAGGATACAGGCGCTTCTCTTCTGATTCAGCTCATACGCCTCCTCCAGCGACCCCACCCGGACATAATCCTTAATCTTAATCATACTTACCCTATATCCTCCATTTTTACTCAATATAGAAGCCCATATATTTGATATTATACCCGACCTGCTCCCCCCTTTCAACTTTTTTCTATTTTTTTCAAAAAAACCCTTGCATTTTCCCTCCACATCCAGTATAATCATTCAATGTCGGAAGTCATTCTGGCACAAAACAAAATACATGGACGGATTCCCGAGTGGCCAAAGGGGACAGACTGTAAATCTGCTGCAAATTGCTTCGATGGTTCGAATCCATCTCCGTCCATATGCCGCAGTGGCGGAACTGGCAGACGCCCGGGACTTAAAATCCCGTGGGTAGTGATACCCGTACCGGTTCGATCCCGGTTTGCGGCACGATTAAGAGCTCTGATTCATACGAATCGGAGCTCTTTTTCCATTTCTATTTTTCAATCTCCCGTCCCCACTACCAGCCTCGCCGCCGCCCGTTCGGTCTTGCGTGATGCGGCGGCGAGGCGTCCGTCACTCCTCGCATCTATGCAGTACCACTCCCGATAACGGCAGCAAATCCATCTCCAGTATGCCCGCCGGTGCCTCGATTTCTTTCTCCTCCGAAGAAAATCCCACCGCATCCGTCGCAAACACCTGCGTCAGCTTCGCTACCGAACTCCGGTTAATCCCGGTAAGCCACACCGGAATCTCCACATGCACCCTCTCATTCCGGTTATTAATCACCACAATCACCTGCTCCTCCTGATTAAACCGTCCATAAGAAAGCACATTATAATCATGGTACAGAAATTTCAGCGATCCCATCGCCAGCACCGGAAATCTCCGATGCACCGCAATCATTTCTTTATAGAATCGGATCAGCTCCTGATCCTCCTGTCCCCAGGGATACGTCCTCCGGTTATCCGGATCCGTAAACCCGACCTGGCCGGCCTCATCCCCATAATACAGCGTCGGCGCCCCCGGCCACGTCATCTGAATCACAACCGCCTCGCGCAGCACCGCCTTATTCGTATTCTCCGCAGCCGCATACGGCCCAACATTCGCCACACGCCCCACACGATGATTCGTTCTCGTGAGGAACCGCGAATGATCATGATTATCCAGCTCATTCATCGCCGTATACAGCGAAGGCGCATAAAACGCCGGCATATGATACGTCATCGCCCCGATAAAACTCTCACTGTTTCCGAGAAGTCCCTGGTTAAACTCATCACTGTGCTTCTCCATACCCGTGAGGAACCAGGAAACCGGCTCCATAAACGCATCATAGTTCATCACCGTATCCCACTCGTCGCCCTGCAGCCAGCTCATCGCATCGCCGTAGTGCTCCGCCAGAATAATTGCCTCCGGATTCGCCTCCTTCACAACGCGCCGGAACTCCTTCCAGAACTTGTGGTTAAACTCCGGGCTGTGTCCTAAGTCAGCGGCCACATCCAGCCGCCAGCCGTCCGCATTAAACGGCGGAGAAACCCACTTCGCGCCGATGCGCATAATATCCTCCATCAGCTTCTCCGAACCCTCGTAGTTCAGCTTCGGCAGCGTATCATGGCCCCACCAGCCGTCATAAAACTCATTGTACGGCCAGTTATGCTCATTATAAAACTTAAAAAACGTGTGATACGGACTGTCCTGCGCCACATACGCGCCCGGCTCATAGCCCTTTCCGGCCTCATAAATCCGCTCGCGGTCCAGCCACTTGTTAAACGAACCACAGTGGTTGAAAACGCCGTCCAGAATCACCTTCATGCCGCGCTTGTGCGCCTCCTCCACCAGGTGGATAAACAGTTCATTGCTCGCCTCCAGGTTCGCCTTGTTCGTCACACGGTCAATATACCGCGTTGCCCGCGTATTGTCCTTGTCGCCCGGCCAGAGCAGATCGCCTTCGTCGGAGACAATCTTTCCGAAATGCGGATCAATATAGTCATAATCCTGAATATCATACTTATGGTTCGACGGCGAAACAAACACCGGATTCAGATAAATGACCTGCACACCGAGATCCTGCAGATAATCCATCTTGTCAATGACGCCCTGCAGATCGCCGCCGTAGAAATTGCGGACATCCATCTGCTCCGGGAAGCGGTTCCAGTCATCCACCTTGTTGACCTGCTCACCGATGTAGCTGTACTCTCCCGTCAGCACATCGTTGGACGGATCTCCGTTGCAGAAGCGGTCCACAAAAATCTGATACATGACAGCGCCCTTCGCCCAGTCCGGCGTATGGAAGCCCGGGATAATGCCGAAAGAGTACATCTCCTGCAGCTCTCTTGTGACACCGAGCTTGTTGTAATAGCAGACCACGCGGCCTGCCTGAATCTCAAAAAAATAGCGGATCGGCTCATTTCCGACCGGAATCTCGATCTCGTAATAATCAAAACCGTTCCGGACCAAACCGACCTGCATCTGTGCACGGATGGAACCGCTGATGAAATAAACCGCATCTACATTATTTTTCAGGGTACGGAACCAGATCTTCACCGTGTCGCCCGGGTTCGGCTCAAACGGAATCTGATACTGCGGGGATTCATCGCTGTAGAGCGCATGCTTGTTGAACATCGCCCGCATCTGTGACATATACTGCTGCATTCTTGTTTTATCCATGAACTAACGCCTCTGTCTTTCTCAATCATTCATTCCTTATATTTTACCCAACACTGCCATGTAATACAACCTTTTTCTGAACACATGTAACGATTGTGTTTATTGGATTTTTATATAGTAAAAGAGCCAGCGGGGTACGCTGGCTCTTTTGGAGAAGGTATTTCTCTTATGGGGTGTAGCAAAAACTATATAATGTATTGGGGGGTTTTTACAGTTATTATAGTACCATACGTCCCTCGAAAAGTCTGCACAAATCGCGATTTTTTTTCATTTGATTCTTATTCAAAATAACGATGAATTTTTCCGGCGTTTCGGATTTTCTGTTTTAATTTGCACAAACGCCCGTAAAATCGCAGAAAAAAACCTGCAAAAAACTTTTTTTGTTCTCTGCAGGTTTTCTATTGCAAATAAAAAGATATCAGATTTCTCCAGAAACTTCCGGTGCTGTTCCTGTCATCTGTGCTTCCTGCTCAAAAATGGCTTCGAATTCAGCACGGCTCAGCTTCTCTTTTTCCATCAGCTGCTTTGCACACTCATGCAGCACATAGGAATGCTCCAGAATAATCTGTTTCGCCTGATCGTGGCATTTCTCGATCATCTGGCGGACTTCCTCGTCGATGGCTGCGGCTACATTCTCGCTGTAGCTCTTCGTATGGCCCCAGTCGCGGCCGATGAAGACCTCATCCGAATCGGAATCGTAAGCGACAAGACCAAGGTTCTCAGACATACCGTACTTCGTAATCATGGAACGGGCGGTAGCCGTCGCCTGTTTGATATCCTGGGATGCGCCCGTTGTGATATCGTCGAAGATCAGCTCCTCTGCCACACGGCCGCCGAGGCATACGGTGATGTACTGCATCATTTTGCCTCTCGTCTGGAACATATCATCGTTCTCCGGCTGCGGCATCGTGTAGCCCGCTGCGCCAGGACCTGTCGGGATAATGGAGATCGTATAGACCGCCTCCATATCCGGCAGCATATGGAACAGGATCGCATGGCCTGTCTCATGGTATGCGGTGATCCGTTTTTCTTTATCCGAAATGACTTTACTGCGCTTCTCCGCACCGATGCCCACTTTGATGAAAGCAGACTTGATATCGGCCTGGCGCACAAATCTTCTGCGGTCCTTTGCCGCCATGATTGCTGCCTCGTTCAGCAGGTTCTCCAGCTCTGCGCCGGTGAAGCCTGCGGTCGTCTGCGCGATCTGTTTCAGATCCACATCCTCGGCCAGCGGTTTGTTCTTTGCATGGACTTTCAGGATTTCCTCACGGCCCATGACATCCGGCGGTCCTACAACCACGCGGCGGTCAAAACGGCCCGGACGGAGAATCGCCGGATCCAGGATATCGACACGGTTCGTCGCTGCCATCACGATGATGCCCTCATTGACGCCGAAACCATCCATCTCAACGAGAAGCTGGTTTAATGTCTGCTCTCTCTCATCGTGGCCGCCGCCCATACCGGTGCCTCTTCGTCTTGCCACGGCGTCGATCTCATCGATGAAGATGATGCACGGCGCATGTTTTTTTCCTTCCTCAAACAGGTCGCGGACACGGGAAGCGCCGACGCCGACGAACATTTCCACGAAATCGGATCCGGAAATGCTGAAGAACGGCACGCCTGCCTCTCCTGCAACAGCTTTCGCCAGAAGGGTTTTACCGGTTCCAGGAGGGCCCACAAGAAGAACTCCTTTCGGGATTCTCGCGCCGACCTGTGTATATTTCTCCGGTGCTTTCAGGAAATCGACCACCTCAACGAGGTCTTCTTTTTCCTCTTTTAAGCCCGCAACATCGCGGAACAGGACTTTTTTGTCTTTGTCGGTGGACATATGGGCGTTGCTTTTTCCAAAATTCATCATTTTGTTTCCGCCGCCTCCACCGCCGCCCATGGAGCGGTTCATCATCGACATGCCGAAAAGAAGGATCATACCGAGCAGCAGGGCCGGCAGGACGGACGTCATGAAAATGCTGTCTCTCTGGACATTCTGTACGGTGTACGTTACATCAGCATCCTCCAGAAGGCTGATAGCTGCGTTTACGTCGGTCACATTGACCGTATAACTGTCACCGCCCTGCTCCTGTACCACGACGGAGCCGGTCGGCACTTCTTTGTTCTGGACAATCTGCGCGGATGTCACTTTGCCGTCTTTTACGGCGGTTTCAAATTTCTGCTGACTTGGGCTGCTGCCTGCGCTGATTTTTCCGGTGATATAGAACATGGCAAGCACGATAATCACCATAAACGCCGCGTAGAGTCCAAATCCACTGCGCTGTCTGTTCATATTTTCTTTTTACTCCTCGTCTTCGTGAAACTCCACTACTCCGATGTATGGAAGATTCCGATATTTCTGTGCGTAATCCAGGCCGTAGCCTACGACGAACTCGTCCGGGATATTAAAGCAGGTATAATCTACTTTGACATCGCGCACTCTGCGCTCCGGCTTGTCGAGCAGAGTACACAGGTGTACGGATTTCGGATTTCTCTTTTTCAGGATGTCGATCAGATAGTAAAGCGTTCTTCCGGAATCGATGATATCCTCCACGATCAGAACGTCTTTTCCTTCCAGCGGCTGATCCAGGTCTTTTACAATACGGACAACTCCGCTGGACTTGGTGTCATCGCCGTAACTTGATACGGACATAAAGTCAAGGCTTACCGGCACTGTGATGCGTTTTGCCAGCTCGCACATAAAGAATACGCCGCCTTTTAAAACGCAGATCAGGTGCACTTCCTTTCCTGCGTAATCGCGGTTGATCTGGTCTGCTACTTCTTTAATTCGTCTGTCTACTTCTTCTTCGCTTAATAATACTCTGATTGTCTCTTTCATCTGTTTTCCTCCTTACCAACGCCAATCTGTATCTGCAGAACTGCTTTCGTGTCTTCCCCGACACGGCCGCTCTCTCCTCTGCGATACCCCACGACCCACCAGATCTCCGGTCCGTCGGCGAGCAGCAGAATGGAATCCCGCTCCTCTTTCGGTATCTTGGCATCAATCATATAATCTTTTAGTTTCTTTTTCCCGCCTTTTGCGGTTACTCTCAGATAATCTCCGCTTCTTCTCGTGCGGAGGACAAGACCGTCTTTTATTTTATCACAGTCAAAGCATTTCGTATACTTTTTTTCTTCAATTCTTTCGGGAAAAATCGATGTTTTTTTCACAATCGTGACTGGATTTTCTGCAAATGCGAGACTTTTTTCCTCTTCCCACCCGGCCGGAACCGGAATTGGAACTTCTTCGCCGCTTTTCCTTTTCCGTTCTTCTTTTAAATGCACTCCCTGCTTTTCCAGGCGGAGCGTCTCGTATCCGCGCACGGCGGTGATTCCATACGGCAGGCAGACACTTTTTCCGACCTGCTTTTCAAAAAGTTCCCGCACAGATTCCAGATGCTCCCTGGTAAGATCCTTCCGTTTTCCCGCCAGCTGTTCCAGAACGCGCCGGATCACGTAGCGCTGCAGAAGAGGCGCTTCGCTGCTCACCGCATCACGCAGCACAACCGCATTTTTCTCTGCGGATGCATACCGCTCCATCAGCTGATCCGTCTGCTGCTCCAGATATTCCTCCGTTTCCAGCAGGTCCAGCGATGTCTGTGCCATATGCGCGGCGGCACGCGGATTGACCTCTTCGGTCAGATACGGCAGCACATGGTGGCGGATTCCGTTCCTCGTGTAGGCATCCTCTGCATTCGTGCTGTCCTCACACCAGGAACACTTACGGCTTTCCAGTTCCTGCCGGATCTCTTTTCGTCCGACGCAGAGAAGCGGACGGATCACATTCCCCCGCACGGGGCGTAAGGAGGCAAGTCCGGCCAGCGACGTTCCCCGTGCCAGGTGATGCAGCATCGTCTCCGCAACGTCATCCTGGTGATGGGCGAGCGCAATTTTCACTGCCCTCTGCTCCTTTGCGCACGCTGCAAAAACTTCCTGCCGCGCCGCGCGTCCCGCCTCCTCCGTCGAGAGATGCTTTTCTTTTGCGATCTTCTCCACGGGACAGGAATAGAGATAGAACGGAACATCATATTCCCGGCACAGATTTTCTGCAAATGCCGCATCCCGCCCGGCTTCCGCGCCGCGCAGATTATGGTTGACGTGGACAGCCAGCAGCGAAAAGCCAAGCGGCTCCTGCAGTTCCCGCAGCAGATGAAACAGGCAGACGGAATCCGCGCCGCCGGAAAGGCCGAGCAGCACGCGTTCGCCTGCCATTACCATATGATACTGTTCCATAAAGGCTCTTACTTTCTCTCGCATCCTTCGTTTTTACTCCTATTTTTTCCAGATTCTGGCGACCAGAACCGTCATATCATCCCGTGCGCGGCAGCCGCCGAGGCGCAGCACGCGTTCCAAAAGCTCCCGGGCAAATTCCCGCGGCTCGCTGTTTTTCACTTCGAGAAGAAGCTGCTTCATCTGCTCCGTCCTGTCCCCGGGCAGCGCGTCCAGCACTCCGTCCGTCATCATCACAAGGTAATCACCGTCGTACAGCTTTTTCGTTGTGGTATCAAAATCCGTCTGGGAAACGAGACCTGCGGCAAGACTGGTCGACTCCACAACCTCCACCCACGTATCCCGCCTAAGGAACGTCGGCGATGCACCTCCTTTCAAAAAGCTGCAGACGCCTGTGTAGAGATTAATCGAAGCAACATCAAACGTGGAAAACATCCCTTCCTTTGGCTGCAGCAGAAGCATCGAATTGATCATCCGTGCCGCCATGATCCGCGGGAATCCGGCGCGCAGGAACTGTTCAAACAGCTCCACCACCGTCTCGCTCTCCCTGTTTGCCTCGATCCCGGAACCCATGCCGTCCGACAGGCAGAGGACAAACTGGCCGTTTTCGCAGAGCACACTGTAATTGTCCCCGGAGATACTCTCCTGCTCCTTGGTGATGCGTCCCACACCGTAGAGAACCTGGAATTTCACATCCTCCTGAAACAGCACCGTCTGGTATTCTCCGCTTAAGACCTGTGCCCCGTCGCGTACCGCAACCATCGGGATTCCGCACAGGGAACCGATCAGTTCCGCCGTCTGGCGAAGCGTGATCCGGCAGTGACGGCCCGCTTTGACCGTCATATAGATCTGTAAATGCTCTTTCGGCCGCTCCTGGAGCCAGATTTTCTGGACGAAAGCCCCGTTTTTCTTCATCTGGCGGCAGATTTTTTCCGAGAGCTCGTCCGGCAGACTGTTGAGGCTGTACAGATCACACGCGGCGCGGTCCATAATCCCGGCGACTTCACTTAACTGTTCTGCCACCACGCGGCGGCTCTCCGCCACACGCCCCGACCAGAGCGCCGTCTGGCGTTCCTGCTGGTAGCGGTTCCAGAACAGTTCCAGAAAGCGGGAGCCGTTCAGGCAGGAGGCGTTCCATTCGCCTTTTGCACGGCTGATCTCGTCCTCATCCCCGTCGGCGATTGTCTGAAGAAGTTCCTGGCACCGCTCGCGCGTCAGGTTTCCGTACTGCTCCCAGCACCACGACGCCTTCGCACAGCGGCTGCAGACTTCCTGCTGTTCTTTTTCCAGAATCTTGTCCACCCGGCCCGTCTCCGGCATCACACTTTTTGACGGCATCTGGTAAAAGCTCTCTGCCAGAACGCGGAACGAATCGGCGTAGTGCTCCATCTGCAGTTTCTGCGGATGATTGTCATAGACGGCCGCTTCCCGGCGGCTTCTTCTGGCTTCCAAAAAAATTTTAGCCATGTCCCCTGCTGACAGCAATGCGCCGATCAGGAACATGGCAATGATCCACTCCGGCATGTTCCGCTCCTCCTCTCTTTGTTCTGGACTTCAAAGGGGACTGCGAAATCATGCCCTTTCTTTATCTGTTTTGTTTATTTCGACTGGGATTCTTTAAATAAAATCTCATTATCCTTTACCATGCCAAGTTTTTCTCTTGCCGTTTTTTCTATGTACTCATCGGTCTGCATGTATTCTTTCAAGGCGGTAATATCATCGGTGCGCTGCTTCTCCTCTTCAATCTGGCTGTCCAGACTGGAAAGACGGGATGCATTTGCATTGACCTTCTGCTGAAGGCTGATTCCCTTTACGGTAAGGACTGCAACCAGGCAGCACAGGACTATGGTAATTGAGAACTCTGTTGTACAGCTCTTCTTTCTGACTTTTTTCTTTCGGCCAGAATTCTTTTCTTCCCTTTCTTTCATTCTTTTCTTTACCCTTGCTTTCTATTTTCCAACCATCTGCAGCCAAACTATCTGTTGTTTTTCGTCCGCAGACTTGTTTCTTTTGTTCTTACATGTGTAGTTACATCTTACCGTTCTTCCCATGAAATTTCAACCTTTTTCTCCGTTTTTTCATACTTTTTACCAGCCATTTTCCTGGAAAAGCGAGGATTCGCCCTGCTTTTTTGATTCCCTTTGCCAGAAGTTCCGGAAGAAAGCGTCCAAACGATGCGTGGTACAATGCAGCGCCCCCAAGGATGCCGCCAAACAGATACCCGCGGAGAACGCCGCTGTTCTCTCCGTAAATCCGTACAAACAGATACAGCGCTGCCGCAATCCAGTAGCAGAGGTCCTCTGCAGATACCGCCACATGGCTGTGGCGGATCAGTTTCCGCGCTGTCTTGATCAGATCGTACCAGAACCCCAGGACTGCCCCCTGCCAGATGGAACAGGCGAACAGAATCAGCTCCCGGGTGACATACGCACTCATTTTTACCGGAACAGCCGCGCAAGCGCAGACCCCTTCTTCTGCAGCGGCCCATGTTCCGTATAGACCAGGCTGTCGATGCTGCCTTCGATATCCGCCTCTCCCTTTTCCAGCTCCAGACGGCCCACATGCAGCTCTTTTCCGCGGATGGTAAGAACACCGCAGACGGTCACGAGCAGAACTTCGTTCTCATCAAAGCTTTTCACATCCTGCACGCCGCCAAGAGAAAGTGTTTTCCGCTGTTCCAGCAAAAGGCGGTGCGCCTGTTCGTTCATCTCCCCCATACAAAAAACCTCCATACAATGGTCTATACACCCATTATATGAAGGTTTTCTCTTTTTATTCGCTGCACATGAATCCTGCCGCACTTCTTATAAGTAGCGGTAAAGCTCCTGTGCTTCTTCTTTTTTCACGGTTTCCTGCACATTCAGCACTTCTACCCTGACGGATTTACTTCCGAACTGAATTTCCAGTACATCTCCTGCCTTGACCTGTGCGGATGCTTTTGCCGGTCTGTCGTTGACGAGGACACGGCCTGCATCACAGGCTTCATTGGCTACGGTACGCCGCTTGATCAGTCTTGATACTTTTAAAAATTTATCTAAGCGCATAGATTTTTACTTAGTTCATCATGTCCTTTAAAGCTTTTCCTGCTTTGAATTTCGGAGTTTTGGAAGCTTTGATTTCCATGGTCTCGCCAGTCTGCGGATTTCTTCCTTCTCTTGCTGCTCTTTCGGATACTTCGAAGGTACCAAAGCCTACCAGCTGAACTTTCTCACCTTTCTTTAATTCTTCAGATACTACATCGATAAATGCTTTTAAAGCAGCCTCTGCATCTTTTTTGGATAAATTTGTCTGCTCAGCCATAGCTGCAACTAATTCTGTTTTGTTCATGAGTTTTACTCCTCCTGTATCTTACATTTGTTTTTTACATGGTACGCGGGCCCGCTGATACACACGACCTGCCCTGCCGGCTGTTTTTCTTCCGGATGATCAGTCTGTTACGTTGACCGGCTTTTTCGCGTAGCTGTATATATTTATATACTAATGCGTCTCTCTTGTCAAGAAAAAAGTCCCCCATACCAGCGGTTTTATGGCGATTTCTGCCCAAAACAGACTCTTTTCCACCGCACGGTTAAAAGAAGGATCCCTTAACAAACCGCAGCCAGTCTGCCTGCTGCGCATTGAGTGTTTTTAGTTTCTCCGTATTCCGCCCGGATATCCACGATTTTCTGCTTCCGTAGTAGCGGTTTGCCAGTTTCCAGTATTTCCACGGATAGGAAAGATAGAGGCGGAGTGTCTCGATTTCCCCCTCATCGAGCGGCCGTCTGGCGCTGTAGGCGTTTAAAATCCGTTCTGCCGCGCGCTCGCTCCAGCCGTGTTTTTCCAGAATTTTCCGCATAAAATAGCCAAGATCTGCCACCTGGAGATCGAAGTTCCACTTGTCGAAATTGACCGCCGTTTCGCCTCTGCCGTTTTCCAGCAGAATATTGTGCTGGCTGAATTCCCCGTGGCAGACGGCGCCTTCTTCGTCCGCCCGCTGCCGCAGTTTTTCATAGGAAGAAGCTTTCATTTCCGCGGCCGCCCGCTCTCCCTGTTCCAGATACGGACCGGCGCTTGCCAGCAGCAGTTTTTCGAACTCATTTTTCTTCTTTTTTGTCTGCAAATACTTTCGGATCTTTCGAATTTCCACATTGTGGCGGATGCACTCCTCCACGATGGATTTCCTCCGGTATTCCATTTTCACCGGCAGATGAGCTGCCGTATGTAGCCGCGCCAGCGCGTCCGAGGCGCGGATAAGATCCTCACTGTTTCCCGTCTCACATTCCCGGCCCGGGTACCAGTTCCGCACAATGTACGTTCCTCCGTCGTCCCCGCGCGTTGCAAGCGCTCCCTCTTCGTTCCGCAGAATCTGATCGCACCGCAGGAGCCCCGACTCCGTGATGCGGCACTGTAGAAGATACCGCTGCTCCAGTTTTTCTGCCGCCGTCCCGAACTCGCTGATCAGCTTATCCCCCTGTTCGGTGTGGCACAATAAAGCGCCCCGCACCCGCATTGTGCCGGAAGCCGTAAGACCGTAATGGGACAGCACACTCAATCCATAATCATACAAGAGCCTGACTCCTTTCCCTGTTGTGATCGTTTTTGGGGTCACGATTCAATGTATGCGTATCCGCCCTGTGCCATGCATACTGGTTTCTGTTTTTTCTTTCATCCCAAAAGCAATGTTGAAAGTGTTTTCTTTTTCTCTTATTTTATTGTTTTTAATTTCACCGCATGGTAAAATATTCCAAACTTGACAGGATGAAAAACACCTGTTATGGGGTTCTCTAAAATCATTTTATTTTAAGGAGGGTTTTTATGATTTTCTTACCACAGCCATCTTCCCTTTCCTACGGAGAGGGCACCTTTACAATTCACTATGACAGCCGCATTTTTCTCGATTCCGAGAGCCCGGCTGAGCTTTTTTCTGCAGCACAGCTTCTGCAGCAGGAGATTGAGACACAGACGGGATTCCGTCCTGCCATCTGCCGCCGTCATCAGCCGGTGGGATCACACCTGATCTATCTGACTGCCTCTCCGGAATTATCCCGTGAGGCTTATACCCTCGCTGTCACACCAGAAAACATCACGATCTGCGGATCTCTGGAAAGCGGCGTTCTCTACGGCGTGCAGACACTCCGTCAGATGATCCGCCAGGCAGGTGCTGTTCTTCCAACCGTCCTGATCTCCGACAAACCGGCCATGGAAAACCGCGGCTTCTACCACGATGTGACCCGCGGACGTGTTCCGACGCTTTCCTATCTGAAACAGCTTGCCGACACCTTGAGCTTCTATAAAATCAATCAGCTTCAGCTCTACATCGAGCACAGCTATCTCTTCGATGATCTGACCGAGATGTGGCGCGACGATACGCCGCTCACTGCAGAGGACATCCTCGAGCTGGACCGCTACTGCAAGGGACTTGGCATTGATCTCGTTCCGTCGCTTGCAAGCTTCGGCCATCTGTACAAGCTGCTCTGCACGAAATCGTATGCACATCTGTGCGAACTGGAAGGCTCTGCTTCGGCTCCGTTCTCCTTCTATGACCGCCAGGCGCACCATACGCTCGATATCACAAACCCGGAGAGCCTCTCCCTTGCCAAACACATTCTTTCCGAATATATGCAGCTCTTCTCCTCGAAGTATTTCAATCTCTGCGCGGATGAAACGTTTGACCTTGGAAAAGGGGCTTCCCGCGCACTCGTCGAGGAAAAGGGAACCACCGTCATCTACACCGAGTTTGTGACAGAGCTTGCCAACTATATCACTGAATCCGGCCGCACGCCGATGTTCTGGAGTGATGTCATCAGCCAGGAGCCGGAAGTTTATCATCTCCTGCCGAAGAACCTGATCTGCCTCCACTGGGATTATGCGTCAAATGTTTCATCGGAGCGTCTGACCCGCCTTGCCAATTCCGGTGCCGAGCATCTGTATGTATGCCCGGGCGTACAGGGATGGAACCAGCTCATCAACAAGTATCATGAGGCGTATGAAAACATTTCCAGAATGGCGCGCTACGGCCACGAATGCCATGCGATGGGACTTCTGAACACTGACTGGGGCGATTACGGCCACATCAATCACCCGGACTTCTCCCGCATCGGCATGATCTACGGCGCGGCGTTCTCCTGGAATGCAGACATTCTGCCGGAGGAGGAAATCAACCGCCAGATTTCCGTGTTCGAATTTGGTGATGCTTCCGGAAAACTCGTTTCCGTGCTCGATCTTCTCTGCCATCAGGATGCGTATCCGTGGCGCACTGCCGTTATGGTACAGGAAGCACTCGAACTGCATCAGGACAAAGAAGAGGCTGCCGAACTGCTCCGCTCCTGCGCGGAAGGCGATGCGGATGCAGCAAATGCTTCAATCGACGCGCTCTGCGCCGTTCTGTACGAGAAAGCCGGCACCGTCCGCCCGGAGAACCGTCCGATGATCTATGCGTACCTGCTCGCCGCAGACGGCCTGAAAGTGCTGAACCGCCTGCTGCCGTTCCTGCGCGCTTCCCTTCTTTCCGAGGGCACTCTGCCGGAGAAAGAAGACTGTTTTGCACTCGCCGGAGATCTCGAGCGGTGGCTGCACAGCTATAAAGAGCTGTGGCGCACCGTCTCCAAGGAGAGCGAACTGTACCGCATTGCCCATGTGTTCTGCTGGTATGCGGATCTGCTGCGTGACCTGAACGCATAAAACCAGCAAAAAACAAAAGAGAGCCGGGGACGGATTGTTCTGTCCCCGGCTCTCTTGTTTGCCGTTTTGGCTTTACAGCAGTGTTTTTACGTACTCTGTCAGGTATTCTTTTGTATTCTTCGCCGGATCTTTCATCACTTCTTCCAGCGCCGCGTTCAGGCATTCGCCGATTTTCGGGCCTTTCGGGACACCGAGTTCCATCAGATCTTTACCGGAAACGGCCAGCGTTTTCAACGTAAAGCAGTCGCCGTTATCGAGAATTTCTCTGACGCACTCCCTTACCTTCCCGATCCGTTCCAGGGTTTCCTCCCGCTGGTACAGGCTTTTGGCCATCGTATCGGCTTCCTGCACGATCATCAGTTTTCCGAACAGCTCCGGGCCGAGTTTGTTCAGAATACGGCGGATCACCGGTTTCTCCGGAGCCATGCGGCAGTCATGCCATCGGATCAATGCTGCGACCTGGCGGATGGTTTCGTTGTCGAATTTCAGACGGCGCAGAATCGCTTTCGCCATTTTCTCCCCCGCCGGTGCGTGGCCTTTAAAATGATCGATGCCAGCCTCATCCGTTGTGCGGCACGCCGGTTTTGCAATGTCGTGGAGCAGCATCGTCCAGCGCAGAATCGGATCTGCCGGAACGTGCTGCAGAGCGGCAATCGTGTGCTCACCGACATTATAGCAGTGGTGCGGATTGTTCTGCGGCGTTTTCATCAGTTCATCAAACTCCGGCAGCACAATTTTTGTAATACCCGCCTCATAGACGGCCTCCATGTACTCCGGCCGCTTCGAGATCAGCAGTTTATTCAGTTCCACACGGATCCGCTCAGCGCTGATTTTTTCAAGCGTCGGCGCGAGTGCTATGATGGCATCCAGTGTTGCCGGATCGAGTTTGAAGCCGAGCTGTGCGGAAAAGCGGAGGGCACGCAGGATCCGCAGTGCATCCTCACTGAACCGCTCGGTCGGATTTCCGACACAGCGGATGACTTTGCGCTGTAAATCCCCGATTCCATCGAACAGATCCACAAGCCCCTCTTCGTTGTTGTATGCCATCGCATTGATCGTAAAATCACGGCGGCGCAGATCCTCGGCGAGGCTGGAGGTAAAGACCACTTCTTTCGGATGGCGGCCGTCCTCATACTCTCCGTCGATGCGGTACGTCGTGACCTCGTGCGCGCCGCTTCCGGCCAGAACTGTTACCGTTCCGTGCTCCAGTCCCGTATCCACGGTGCGGTCAAAAATTTCTTTTACCTGCTGTGGGGAAGCAGAGGTTGTAATATCCCAGTCGTCCGGCTCCCGCGCAAGAATCGTATCGCGCACACAGCCTCCGACCGCGTACGCTTCGAAGCCTTTCGCATGCAGGGAATCGATTACCATATTTACGCTTGGCGGCATTTTTATCTTCAAATTTGTTATCTCCTTTTTCTAAATCTGCTTTTCCAGTATAACAGTTTCCTTTTTTTACCGCAAGTGTGGTTGCGGTTGTATTTTGGGGATTGCATGTGTATAATAGAGGTTAATAAAATTCGAAAGGGGATTTACATTTTTATGAAACTGGATCGTTACCGAAAATATGTCCGGGCCGGCGTTACTGCCTTTCTGGTACTTGCAGCGTCCATGATTTTTTACTACCTGCTCTTCCACCAGACTTCTGTGCGGACCGCCTTTCACAATGTCCTCAACATTCTCTCCCCCCTGATTGCAGCCCTGATTCTCGCCTATGTGATCAGCCCGATCATTAACTTCATAGAACAGCGGATCATCGCCAGACTCTTTGCCCGGCACGGAAAAACACAGTCGGTACGCTGTAAAAAGCTTGCGCGGGCGCTTTTGATTCTTCTGACGTACGTCTCCATGCTTTTCGCGCTGTACGGACTCATTGCGACCCTGATCCCGGAGCTGTTCTCAAGTATCACAAACATCGTCTCCAACTTCTCCAACTACGCAAACAACATTCAGGATTTTGCCACAAAAGTGCTGGCGAATTACCCGGAGATGCAGCAGACGGCAGACCAGTACATCTCCACGTTCTCCGCAAAGCTTTCCAACTGGCTGACCAATGACCTGATGCCGATGCTCCGTACGTTCCTTCTGAACCTCTCCGGACAGCTCGTCAACATGGTTACGTTTTTCAAAAACATTCTGCTTGGCGCGATCGTTGCGATCTACATGCTGTACAACAAGGAAAGCTACATTGCCAAGCTGAAAAAAGCAGTCTACGCGCTGCTCGGTCTGGATCACGGAAATGCCGTGATCCGCGACTGCCAGTATGTGAACCAGGAATTCAGCGGATTCCTCGTTGGAAAAGTCATCGATTCGATCATCATCGGTGCCATCTGCTATCTTGTGACGAGCCTGATCGGCACCCCGTACGCACTGCTGGTCAGCGTAATCATCGGTGTGACGAATATCATTCCGTTTTTCGGCCCGTTCCTCGGCGCCGTTCCGTGTCTTCTGCTGATCCTTCTGATCGACCCTCTGCAGGCACTGTATTTCCTGATTTTCGTCGTTCTCCTGCAGCAGTTTGACGGAAACTTCTTAGGACCGAAAATCCTCGGCGAGACGACCGGCGTGTCCAGCTTCCTTATCATCATCTCGATTCTGATCGGCGGCGGCTTCTGGGGTGTCTTTGGCATGATCATCGCCGTTCCGGTCTGTGCCATTATCTGCACGGTCTGCCGCAACTTCGCCAACCGTCGTCTTGAAAAACATCACCTGCCGGATGACGATGCGTTTTACTTCCACATGGACCACATTGATCCGGAAACGAGACAGGCGATCCCATATCAGAAAAAGAAGATCGACGAGGCCGAAGTCTTCCACTTTCCAGGCTACCGGCTGCGCAAAGCGCTGACAAAGCTGACCACGGAAGAGTCTCCGGTTGATGCGCCGTATACACCGGCAAAGCCTTCGACCGAAGAGAAAAACTCAGATTCTTCCGATTCCGATCAAAAATAAATCGTATCTTACAAAAATGCCTTCTGTGCAGACTGTTTCCATTCTGCACAGAAGGCATTTTCTTATTTTTGCTTTTTATTTCTCGATTACAACCGTGCTGAGTGTCTCTGCCGGAAGATCGACACGCATGATATGTCCGTTGACACGCAGGAAGCAGCCGGAATCCTCTTTTGTGCGGTTCAGCAGGATCACAACGTAGCTTCCGTCTGGATTGACTGCGGCCGTTACATCCAGGTTTGCTCCGTATTTGCTCCAGCCGATGCGTTTTGCACCCGGAGCAATATATTTGGAAATGTGGCCGATGTAGTGGTACATGATCGGTTTGCGGTAATGGAAATCATCATCTACAATCAGACCTGAGGTGAATCCCATCGGTACGTGGCGCGGGCCGCCGTCTTTGTCTACGAGGAAGTTCCAGTCGATCCAGCGGTTCATGCCGGCGTTCAGGTTTCCGATCATATCGTGTGCATAATCTGCGGCGTCAAGGTAATCGACGTACTCTGGTGTCTGGAAGTTCACCGGTCCGAAACCACCGTCGCCAAAACCGATTCTGCCCGGCATGTGAAGGGCACAGCACTCGGAAAGCATGAAGGTTTTGTCCGGGTATTTCTGTTTCATCAGCTCAACAGCCTCGAAGTGGTCGCCGGAATACCAGTGGAATGCGATACCGGCTACCATGTCCATGGTCTCCTCGTCAAGGACGGTCAGAACGTGCTCGATCATACGCTCTTTGTTGTGATCCCAGATGAAGATGCCGATCTTGTCCGTCAGGCCTGCTTTTTTCATCTCCGGATACAGATAATCTTTCAGGTAGGTTTTGGACTCTTCCGGTGTCCATACGCAGCTGTCCCAGGTGGTAGCTGCTACGGTCTCGTTCTGCAGGCTCAGCATCGTCACCGGGATTCCCTCATCGAGGTATGCCTGCAGATATTTTACAACGTATTTTGCCCAGCTTCCGTAATACTCCGGTTTCAGGCTGCCGCCGTGGTTTCTCTGCGGAATCTCTTCCGGAACCGGCATTCCCATTGCACCGTAAACAGCAGCATCATTCTTTGCGATCTTCGGTGCAGTTTTCCACTGATACGGCGGAGACCACGGGCTCATCAGAACACTGATCGGCTCTGCGGAGATTTCGATGGCTTTTTTCAGCATCGGAAGGACATATTTGCGGTCGCGGTCGATCGAGAAGGTTGCCAGATCCGGGTCTGCGATCGGGTCTGCGACTGCCTGATACTCCTCAAGGGAATAGTCACAGCTGTCGATCGGCACGCGGACAAATCTTGCATGAAGGCCGTCCGGTCCGAAAATATCCTGTAATGCCTGATTCTGTGTTTCCTCATCCATACGGGACAGCAGGTATGCGCTGCTCTCGGTCATGGCGCCGCCGAAGCCCTCGATGGTCTGGAACGCAAAGTCCGGATACAGGTTGATGACGTTCGACTCAATCATTTTTACGCTCTTGGACTCGTCTTCCGGTGCCAGCGCTTTTTCCCAGGTTTTTGCTTCCCCTTTTACATGGTACGTTGTAATTTGTTTTGCTTTCATTTTCCACACTCCATTTTTCACATGTTTTGCGGCATTTACTGAAAATCCGCTGTTTCATGCTTCCACTATACCATGCTCTCTTCTTCTTGTTTAGTGCCTTTTTCGGCAGAAAATTAGGGCATTTCCGCTTTTCTGATTCTTACCCACTGGCCCATCGGGCGGTCTCCTTTTTCCTTTTCATACCGCTTCTGCATTTCCTTCATGCTGCAGCCGTACCGCTCCTTAAACAGACGCGACACCGACTTGTAGTTTTCGCAGCCGTGTTTCGGCAGAAGTTCCATGATCCGCGCCTCGGGATGCTGCAGGTCGCGGCAGATCCGGTCAAGCCGGATTTCATACAGATACTGGTAGACCGTCAGACCGAGGTACCGTTTCAGAAGCTTCGACAGATAATTCGGCGTATAACCAAAGTGCTCCGCGACCTGCGCCACCGTCAGCTTTTCGGCGTAATGCTCCTCAATATACCGCATGACCTCGCGGATCTGCTGTACGGCCTTCTGATTCTGCGGAATGTGTTCTTTTCCGATCCGCACCGCATAGTCCACCAGTAAGCGGTACAGCGCTTCAAGAAGAAGGCTGTCGAATTTTAACTGATACACTTCTTTCTGCGCACCGTACACCTCGTCCATCTCCCGGAGAACTGCTTTGAATTCTGCGAGTTTTTGTTTTTCCGCCTCACTGGCCGGTCTTTCATCCACAACAAAGTAAAGCTGATCGTAATGCTCCATGTACTGCAGCAGCATCTCGTACGGAACCTGCAGGACGATGGCCTGATTCGGATAAGCTGTCACGGCGTGAATCGTGCCGGAGTTGATGACGAGAAGTTCATCTGCCCCGATCTGCCGCTCGCCGCCGTCACCGAAACGCACTTTCAGACGGCCTTCCAGAAGATAAATGATCTCCAGATCGTTGTGCCAGTGCGGCGGGTTGCTGTAGCCGCCGTCGTCGATGCTGTGGAAAAAGCGGATGCCGATATCCCCGTTTGCCGTAATCCATTCGAAATTGCTCTCCATGGTGCCCTCCCGTTTCTTGTCTTTTCGTGTATACAGACGAAGCGCGTCTGAACTTTCTGTTCGTTCAGGCGCGCTCCTTCTATTATCTTTTCTGCTACAGGGACATGGTAATTTCCCGCCCTGTGCGGTGGTATTTCTGAAAAGTGACTCCGGACGCCTTCATCATCCGTTTCGATGCGATCACGGACGGGGTGTCCGCGTACTTGTCGCAGTCGTAGATCACCGTTTTGATTCCCGCCTGGATAATCGCCTTGCAGCACTCGTTGCATGGGAACAATGTCACATACAGCTTGGCTCCCTCGAGGCTTCCACCGCGGTAATTCAGGATGGCGTTCAGTTCACTGTGCGTTGTGTAAAGATACTTATTTTCCAGCGGATTTTCACTTGTCTTTCCCCACGGGAACTCGTCGTCCGAGCAGCCTCTCGGGAAACCGTTGTATCCCATGGACAGAATCTTGTTGTTCTCGCTCACAATGCAGGCTCCCACCTGGGTGTGCGGATCCTTCGAGCGCATACCGGCAAGCTGGGCAACTGCCATGAAATATTCATCCCAGGAAATATAATCCTCTCGTTTATCGCTCATACCCATTTCCCCTGTGTTTTCTTAACGTACTTTGCTTCCGCTCTTATTTCGTACCGAAGATACGGTCTCCGGCATCGCCGAGGCCTGGTACAATGTAGCCGTGCTCGTTCAGATGGTCATCCAGTGCTCCGACGAAAACATCGACATCCGGGTGAACCTCATGCATTTTCTCGATTCCTTCCGGAGATGCGATGATGCACATGAAGTGGATCTTCTTTGCGCCTTTTTCTTTCAGCATGGTGATGGCTGCCGTTGCAGAACCGCCGGTTGCCAGCATCGGGTCGGTTACAAATACTTCACGGCTTGCGATGTCTGACGGAAGTTTGCAGTAATACTCAACCGGTGCCAGGGTTTCCGGATCACGGTACAGACCGATGTGTCCGATTTTTGCTGCCGGAATCATAGCCAGCATACCTTCTACCATACCAAGACCGGCACGGAGGATCGGCACAACTGCCATTTTCTTTCCTTCGAGCTCTTTTACGGTTGTTTTGCAGATCGGGGTTTCAATTTCAACGTCTGTGAGCGGCAGCTCTCTGGTTGCCTCGTAGCACATCAGCATTGCAATCTCGCTGATCATCTCGCGGAACTCCTTGGAGCTTGTGTCTTTCTTTCTGATAATACCGATTTTGTGTTGGATCAGCGGGTGATCCATGATGACTGTTCTTGCCATTTTCCCTTCTCCTTTGTTTTGTTTAAAATTTATTCATTTTCGCCTTCATGCTCAATCAAGTGAATACGGCGTTCGTGACGCTCTTCTCCGGAAAATGGAGTGTTCAGGAAGGTTTCTACGATTTTGATTGCAAGGCCAGGGCCTACAACACGTCCTCCCATCGCCAGTACGTTGGCATCGTTGTGCAGGCGGGTTGCCTCTGCGCAGAAGCAGTCGGTGCAGAGTGCTGCACGGATTCCTTCCATTTTGTTTGCCGTGATAGAAATGCCGATTCCGGTTCCGCAGATCAGGATTCCCTTATCACACGTTCCGTTCTGGATCGCATGGCCTACTTTTCTGGCGTAAACCGGATAATCAACTGCCTCGTTGCTGTAGCATCCGAAGTCCTGATATTCCAGTCCCTGTTTGTCCAGATATGCTTTTACCTCCTGCATCAGCTCATATCCGCCGTGGTCGCATCCTAAAGCTATCATTGTTCTTCCTCCTCTTTCAGCCGCGCAAGAACACCTTCAATCAGGAATTCCAGCGCTTCATAACATTTTCCGTATTCGGTAAGCGGTTCCCCGTAAAGGGCGGGGATGTCTCCTGCCAGCCGCAGAAATCCGGCGATCGTCTGCAGATGGGGCGCATCCGGGAAGTCCTCACGGATCTTTTCCCTCTGACTGTCCTCCATCACAAGAAGCAGCGTGTCGTCGTTGATGTCCTCCGCGGTAAGCGGTGTGGTGGTGTGGTCTTTGGCCGAAAGCCCGTTGCGCGCAAGCACTGCCTCTACCTTCTGGTTGACCGGCTGCGGAAACAGAACGACAAGCCCGCGGGAACCAATTTCCATCGGCCACGGAAGCTCTTTGCTCTGCAGAATCGCCTTCGCCATCGGTGCGCGCGCGGTATCGTCCGCGTCCACAAATAAAATCCTGCTGTAATGTTTCACTGTTATACCTCTGCTACTTTGTGGCCTGCGGCTTTTAACAGGCGGTTCATGATCGCCTGCCCCATACGCGGGGTGTCGAAAGCCTCGGAATAAATCACCTCCACGCCGTCCTCATCGAAGTCGCGCAGAATCGCAAACAGGTGATGCGCGATCGTCTCATCTTCGGCGCGCAGCCCGATGCTCTTGATATCTCCTGTGGTGTACTGCTCCCGTGTCTCATCGGTGCAGATTACGCCCACTTTCTTTCCTGCCTTTTCCTGTTCTGCGGCAAGGCGGTTGATTTCCGGAATCACCCGTTCCATCTCGCCCTGGATAATCGTAAGGTCTGCCTTCGGCGCATAATGTTTGTAGCGCATGCCCGGTGCCTTCGGACGCACATGGCTGTCCTCCGCAAGGATTCCCGGATCGACACGCACGGTTCCAAGCACTTTTTCCAGCATCTCTTTGTTGTAATAGCCCGGGCGGAGAATCGTCGGAATCTCCTCTGTAAAATCGACGATAGTGGATTCGAGGCCGATCTCGGCGTCTCCTCCGTCGATGATACAGTCAATTTTGTCCCCAAGATCCTCGATCACATGCTCGGCTTTCGTCGGACTCGGCCGGCCTGATGTATTGGCGCTCGGCGCTGCGATGAAGCCGCCTCCGGCTAAGATCAGTGCGTTTGCCACTTTGTTGCTCGGGTAGCGCACGGCTACGGAGGTAAGGCCTCCCGTCGTCTCGAGCGGAACGGCATTTGTTTTCTCAAAAATCATCGTCAGCGGTCCCGGCCAGCATGCGGCTGCCAGTTTGCGTGCACTCTCCGGCACGTTTGCCGCTACGGTTTCGAGGTCCTCCATTCTTCCGATGTGGACGATCAGCGGGTTGTCCGACGGACGGCCCTTTGCCGCATAAATTTTCTCGGAAGCTTTGGCATCCAGCGCATTTCCGCCAAGACCATATACGGTCTCGGTCGGGAATGCCGCCAGACCGCCGTTTTTCAGAATCTCTCCTGCTTTTTCGATCGCGCTCTGATCTATGTTATCTTCTGTCATCCTGGCAATCCATGCCCTCATATGTTTCTTCCTTCTTTCCATCTGTTCCAGCGCACAATGTTTCCATCTGCGCACACTGTTTTGATTATACCATTTTCCGGCGCAGTTGAAAACCCTTGATTTAAAGAAGCTCTTTTAACTGAGCCGTGCGGTATGCCTCGATCAGTTCCTTTAATTCACGGATGCGCTGCCGGATCTGCCGTCCCTGATCCGTATCGCCGACTAACTGGCGCTTCATGTTGTACCGCACCGCCACCTGGCGGGAGACAATATCCTTCTCCTCCTGGATTGCTTTTTCCGTCGATTCAAACGGCTCGTGCGCGGTGAGGCTGAGGCCGTACGAGTTGTAAATCAGCGTGTAACCCGCGATGCCGGTTTCTTTGTGGTACGCCCTGCAGAAGCCGCCGTCGATGATCAGCACCTTGCCGCCGCATTTGACCGGGCTTTCACCGGCACTCTGGTGTACCGGGACGTGGCCGTTGATAATATGTACATTTTCACCGGCAAGCCCGAACTCCTGTAAGATCCGGTCCGCCGTCTCCTCTTTCTCGATCAGGCGGTAATACGCGTTTTTCACCTCGGTCCAGGTCTCTTTTTCTGCGAGGAAATACCGCTCAAATGTTGTCATCTTGTCGCGGCCGTACAGCGGGGAATTCGGCGCGGTCCACAGATACCACAGCGTATTGCGGCCCTGCTCCCGTTTTTTCGGATCGCGGCTTACAAATGCGCGGCGCACGTTGTGCTCGAGGATATCGTACAGTGCTTTTCCCTTGTATTTCTTTCCGTCGACCTGTACCTCTTTTAAGGTGCCGTCCTCATTCATCGGCATGCAGCCGTGGTACAGCAGATTTCCATTGTAGACGCGGTAGAGGCTTCCTTTTTTGAGCAGGAAATCGACGTGCGCCTGCAGTTTTTCGCTGTTTCGGAAGGCGAAGATCAGCTTATCGAGCACTTCTGCCTCTTTTTCTGTCAGCTCGTCCGGATGCGCCGGGTCGATCGTCGGAAAGCTCTTGTCGCGCAGAGCATACGTTTTCTCCCCAATCGTCACCGTTCCGTTCTGGTAATCGATCTGTTCCAGCAGACGGCGGTTTTCCATGCCGTATTCCGGGTTTTCACGGATCAGACGGTTCTCGAGCTTTAACTGCATCACGGTGATGGCCTTGTGCATGCGGCGCTCCAGCATCTGCTGGGAATTTCCGCTGTCCTCGCCGCCTTTTGCGGCAAAGCATTCGCACGGATCATCGCCGTACGTCTCGAGAGCAAAGGTGGCAAGCGGAAGCATATTGATGCCGTAGCCGTCCTCCAGCACATCGAGATTGCCATAGTGGAGGCAGATGCGGATCGTGCTGGCCACGCACGCCGGCTGGCCGGTCGCAGCGCCCATCCAGAGCACATCGTGGTTGCCCCACTGGATATCGAGGGAATGGTAATTCATCAGGCAGTCCATGATTTTATACGGCTCCGGACCGCGGTCAAAGATGTCGCCGATGATGTGGAGATGATCGACAACGAGCCGCTGAATCAGCTCTGCCACGGCGATGATGAAGTTTTCGGCGCTGCCGATTTCGAGGATGGTCTGGATGATCGCCTCGTAGTATGCTTCTTTATCGAGCACCTCCGGCTTTTCGGTGATCAGCTCCTCGATGATATAGCCATAATCCGCCGGCAGGGCTTTCCGCACTTTGGCACGGGTGTATTTGGAAGAAACGATTTTGCAGACGTCGATCAGGCGGTACAGCATGACCTTGTACCAGTCATCGATATCCTCCTGCTGCTTTTTCTCCATCTCCAGGCGCTCTCTCGGGTAATAGATAAGGGTTGCAAGCGCACGTTTTTCCGAAATGCCGAGCGTGTGGCCGAAGACATCGTCAATCTTCTTTCGCACGGCACCGGAGCCGTTGCGGAGTACATGAGAAAAGGCTTCGTATTCGCCATGAATATCCGAAAGGAAATGCTCCGTGCCTTTGGGAAGGTTGATAACGGACTGCAGATTGATGATTTCGGTCGCTGCTTTTTCGATGGTCGGGTACAATTCTGCGAGATATTCCAGATAATTTTTTTCGTTTTCCATGAGTACCTCCTGCCTGGGTTGTTTTTTCTTATTTTATAACGAACTCACCCTCGGCACAACCCTTTTTCTTCTTTCGATACATCGGGTGCGTCCCCTCGTGGAAAATATAATAGCTCACATAATCTGTGAGAAAAATTCCCACTGCCGAGAGCAGATACCAGATCCCGAAAAACCACGGGCAGATCAGCCCATCGCAGAAGGAAAACGGCAGCGCACTGTAGTCCCACATACGGTAATGCAGCACCCGCAGGGAAAACATTCCCGAATACAGTTCGATGGCCGTGATCAGAACCGCAGATACCATCATCTGAAACGCCAGCGGAAAGCGGCGCAGCCCGGCGTCTTCCAGCATTCCGATTCCTGCAAGGGACAGTCCTCCGGCAATGCCCATCAGGCGGAAGCTGTAACCGCGGTAGGTGACTTCGATGGCAATATAAATGCAGTAGCCCAAAAGAAAAAACAGCAGATACTTCTTCGCTTTCATTCGTTTTTCTCCCATTCTAATTGAGAATCTTTTCTATATTCCCAGTATCTCTGTCTTTTCTCTTTTTATCCGCTTGCATTTTTTCTTTTCCATGTTACAATACTTTCATGTTTCGAAAGAAGTTTTGAATAGAAAGGACAGAAAAAAGAATGGCATTTAACCCAATGAAGTTAATAGAATTAAAAAATCTGAGAGACCGTTTCGCCCAAAACCACCCGAAGTTCGTAAAATTCATGAGCGATCTCGCATCCTCGCAGATCGAGGAGGGAACGATTCTCGAAGTCACGGTGAAAAAACCGGACGGCCGAACGATGGTTTCCAATATCAAGGTGACTGCTTCGGATCTTGAAATGCTGCAGGCAATCAAACAGATGTAACATATTTTTCGTGGCAAAAAGCCGCTTTCGACGAGCGGCAGGCTTTTGGACACACGATATTCCTCGAGATACTGCGTCACCGTCTTTCCCGTCATTTTCCGGAAGCGGCGGCAGCAGACCTCGCGGGACAGATGCACTTGCTCACCAAGCTTTTCGAGCGAAATCACGGATTCTTACCATTACTCCGATGCATTCCTGACGATCGAAGCGCCGTTCTACTTCCTGCTCGGCCTTCTCGCCGTCTACCGCACCTCGATTCAGAGTATGCAGAACGGACGCGCACCGTTTGCCGCATGCATGATCGAGCTTGTGATGCGTCTTGCTGCTACCGTCTGGCTGTCACGCTTCTTAGGCTACACTGCCGTCTGCATCGCAAGCCCGCTTGCCTGGTTCGGTGCGGTTGCACTGCTGATTCCAGTCTACTATCGGATGATGATGAAGCCTGTAAAAACAGTGTAATCAAAATTGGTCCACCGGATATTGATATGCCTGGCAACGCAAAACCCGGAATCCTTTCGCTCCTCTTCTGAGGTCTTGAAAAGATTCCGGGTTTTTTATTTTGCTGTTTTCTCTTCCCAGATTGTCTCCAGATTTTTTCCATCAATCCAGATACAGCGGTACACCCGCTTCATCTGCTCATCCAGTTCCGCTTCCCGGTCCGTCTTTACAATCACATGGCCGATCCGGTCAGTTCCATCTGCCATGGCAGAAACTTCATGCCCCTCCGGATAATCCAGGACAAGCTCCAGCCCTTCCTGACGCAGACGTCCGACCTGATCCCGGTCGATTTGTGTGATGGTTCCGCTTACCGGACTCAGCAGCAGTTTTGCCATGCACGGGCAGCTTTCCGTCTGCTGAAAATCCGTTTCTTCCCCGAGGGCGCTTTTGATCATCTGCTCATAAAAATCAAATCCGTAATACGTTGAAATCAGTTCCGGAATACAGGTTGCCCCGGTTCTTCCGCCCATTTCAATGATCCAGACCTTCTCTCCGTCCACAAAGACATCCGCATTGACGGAGCACTGATCGGCACCGGATGCGGTGACGGCCAGCTGCATCTGGCGGGCAATTTCTTCCCGCAGTGCCCCGCTGCATCCATACGGAAATGCGTGGCCGACCGGAACGGTCGTGTGTGCACCGCGGTATACAAATTTCGTGTGCGGTGCCAGAAAGACCAGTTTGTGGTTCTGCACAAATCCATCCACGCCGATCTCCGTTCCGCGGAGGAATTTTTCAACCAGCACATAATCTCTTGCCGAACCGTTTCTCGCATTTTCATACGCTTCTTCGATCTGTCCGGAATGCTCCACTACGGTAATTCCGCGGCTTCCTGAACTGTCCACCCGTTTTACGACAACCGGGTATCCAAGCTGTTCTGCGGTTTTTTGTGCCTCCTCTGCGCTTCTTACCCGCATCCCGTCTGCCGCGGAAACGCCGCCCTGCCGGAATGCGTCTTTCATCTTTGCCTTATCGGTCAGAATTTCCGCCGCCTCATACGGAATGCCGGACAGATGCATCTTTTCACAGACATAGCCGATTGTGCTGACGGCCACATCGGTTCCCGATGTACAGATTCCGTCGATCTGTTCTTTTTCCGCCGCCGCAAGAATCGCTTCTTTATCCCGCGTATTCAGTTCATAAATTTTATCTGCAAGTGCAAACCCCGGATAATCGCCGGGAATACTCACTACGATCGTGTAAAGACCCATTCTGCGTGCAGTCCGTATCAGCGGCACCTGGTAAGTACTGGCACCTAAAATCATGATTTTTTTCACTTTTTTTCTTCCTCATCAGATACGTTAATGGTTTCCCGCACAATATACTGCGGCGTGCGGTTCAGAATCAGAATCATTTTTCCGAGATACTCTCCGATAATGCCGAGCACCATCAAAATCAGTCCGGAAAAAACAACAATCGTACAGATTGTGGAGGACCATCCAACCATCACATTCGGATCGATGAGCTTTCGGATTGCAATGATAATGGCTGCCAGAAAACCGCCCGCTGCGGAAATTCCACCGAGTACGGAAGACACCCGAAGGGGGATCACCGAATAGTTCCAGTAGGCGAGCCATAATTTGATCAGCTTCTTTAACGTATAGTTGGAGGTTCCCACCGCACGTTTGAAGTGCTCCACCTCCACATTCCCGATTTTGTGCGTTGTACGGTAAAAAATCCCATCAATATATGGATTAAAGCTGTCGTATTTGACCACTTCTTCCTTGATCTGACGGGTGATCATCCAGAAGTTGCTGGAAACAATATTTTTAGGGCGCCCGAGAAGAATCCGTGATGAGACTTCGTTTAATTTACTTGTGATATTTTTCAGGAAGGAATTTTTTCGTTTCGGATAATATCCGTAAACCAGATCATATCCTTCTTCCATTTTATGGATCAGTTTGCTGATCTGCGATGGATGTGTCTGCATATCATCATCCATACCAAGAATAAAATCTCCCTCCGTGTAGTGGAGTGCGGCCATCAGCGCATTATGCTGGCCAAAATTGCGCAGCAGATTGATTCCTTTGACATTTTTATACTGTTCTCCCAGCTTTTTGATCTCTCCATACGTATCATCTTTTGGAGATCCATCGTTTACCAGGACAAATTCACAGTCATATCCGTCCATTTTTTTGAATTCTTCCATCACCATCTCTACAACCTTCCGAATCGTTGCTTCGGAATTGTAGCATGGGATGACAATTGAAATCCGTTTCATTTTATTCCTCCATCGGTATCGTTCAGAATGCAGTCATAGAACAGCGGCGTTCCTCCTGTGTGAATAAAAAGCACATCACAGTTTTGCAGGTCATGTTCCTCGATATACTGCTTCATTCCCCAGAATGCTTTTCCGGTATAGGTTGGATCCAGCGGAAGTCCGTTCCGGCAGAACTCTTCCCGGATCACCTGCGGAATACGCTCATCGTACTGACCGTATCCACCCTGGCGGTATCCCATTTCCAGGTGCAGTTCCTGCTCCCATCCTTCCGGCAGCAAAAGATGCTTCTTCTGAAAATAGTCCGAAATCCCGCTCTCCATAATACGGATCGCGCGGTCGTACTCACGGGATGAAATAGAAAGACCGATAATCTGCTCGCTTCCCTGTTCGATCAGTTTTCCGCTCACCAGACCACTCTGCGTGGAGCCGGTCCCGGATGCTGCAAAGATATGAGAAAAGGAAACGTTCTGTTCTCTCTCCCACTCCAAAATCTCACGGTAGCCATCCACATAAGCCTGCACCGGTGTTCCTTCATTTCCGTTTCCGAATTTGTCGCCGAAAATATAATACGGCTGATATCCCTGCTCCGTCAGACGTTGCATGGTCTTTTCGACCGTCTGCGCAATCTCTGTTTTTCTGCACGGAATGACTTCGGCTCCGAGCCATTTCATCAGACGGCTGTTGTTGGTTTCGATCGGGTGTTCTTCGTTTTCTTCAGAAGAACAGATCATATAGCATGGAATTTTCTCGGCACAGCACAGATTGGCCAGCACGCGGCAGAGGTTGGATCTGCTGTTTCCGTAGATGATCATGCAGTCTTTGTTTTTCTCCTGCATATCCTGGAAAAAAGCACGTCCGATGCGGACTTTGTTTCCGCCTAAGGAAAACGGAAGAAGATCCTCCCGCTTGCAGTACAGGCGGACGCCTCTGTCGTTTGGAAATTCCAGTTTCTGAATTGGTGTCTGTATCATTGTTTCTCCTCTTTTATTCTTGTTTCAACTCACAGTCGGTATTTTCACGGAGTCTGACATGCCGAAAATAGTTCGACTGTGACTTGCCTCATGTCAGTGGAGGATACCGATTTTTCTCCGCCCGCCACTGCCGTTATGTTTCTTTTAACAATTCATCCCACCGCTTTAGAAGCAGGGGACTTCTTGTCTACTGGTGTTAAAATCCGGCATGCACCGGAAGCTTTTCCCTATTATAGACTATTTTTCTCTGCGTGGCAAGCCGTGCCGGAAACAGGAAAAGCCCGCCGGTTTTTGTTTTCACATCTGCCGGCGGGCTTTGGGGATTTTTTACGTATTCTGTTTTTTCGTCCGGGACCTGTTCAGGCTTCCTGCGGTGCGGCAAGATTGGCCACAATCCGCGCCACCTGGGCTATCTCCGGGATTTTTGTGTACTCGGCGCAGCTGTGTACCTGATTCATCGAGGTTGCGATGACAAGCCCTTCGATGCCGTGCTGTGCAAAGACGTTGTTGTCGCTGCCGCCGAAAGTTTTTTCGAATGCAGCGGTCAGGCCTTCTTCTGCAACGGCGCTCTCGTAATGCCTTGCGGCATCGCTTGTCAGCGGCGTCTCATACGCATGGATATTCAGTTTTTCTTCCCAGACCAGCTTCGCACCAATCTTCCCTGCTTCCTGCTGGAAGATTCTGTGATATGTTTCCAGAAGCTCCATGGCCGTCTCGTGGTTCAGGCTTCGAATTTCGCCTTCGATCACGCAGCTTTCCGAAACGATGTTGGTACCGGAGCCGCCGCCGATTTTTCCGATGTTGGCAGTGGTGCTTTCATCCACGTGGCCCTGCGGAAGCTGTGCGATTGCGCGGGCGGCCGCCTGGATGCTGTTGATGCCGTCCTCCGGGTGGAAACCGGCGTGGGCGGCTTTTCCCTGGATTTTCGCCGCGAAGGAAACGAGTGTTGGTGCCGCGTAGGCGGCTGCACCGATCGCGCCGCTTAAATCCAGAACGTATGCTTCTTTTGCCTGCACCTGGCTGTAGTCGAAGGCATTTGCGCCTTTGCAGTACAGCTCCTCACCAGTCGAGATCAGAATTTCGATCGGGCGGTGCGGTGTTTTGGTCTTGATGAGGTGGCGGACAGCTTCATAGATGGCTGTCACACCGGCGAGGTCGTCGGCGCCAAGAACTGTCGTGCCGTCGCTCGTTACGGTTCCATCCTCATGGGAGACGGCTTTTTTGCCTTTTGCAGGCTCAACAGTGTCCATGTGGGCCGCAAAGAGAACCGGGGCTCCTGCAAGGCTGCCCGGAATGCGCGCGGACAGATTGCCCGCATTGGAGCCGGTCTGCTCCTGCGTATGATCTTCTGTAAGCGTAACCCCGATTTCGGCGAATTTTATTTTTAAGGTGTCCGCCATCTCGCGCTCCTCTAAGGACGGCGAATCGATAGATACCAGCTCCGCAAAAAAATCAGCAATTCTTTTCTCATCTATCATAATCTTTTCTCCTACTCTTTGGCTGTGTCCGCAATTTAAATAACATACTCAGGCTGCGCCATAATATGCATCTTGCTGAAGAACTCCCGTGTTCTCTGATTCTGCGGATGCTCGAATACTTCTTTCGGTGTTCCGTCTTCTACTACGTGTCCTTTATCAAGGAAGATCACACGGTTCGACACATGGCGGATAAAGTTCATCTCATGGGAAACCAGAAGCATTGTATATCCCTGTGCCGCAACTTTTTTAATAACATCCAGAACCTCTCCAACCAGCTCCGGGTCAAGGGCTGAAGTCGGCTCGTCGAGCAGCAGAATCTGCGGTTTCATGGCGAGGGCTCTTGCGAGCGCCACCCTCTGCTGCTGTCCTCCGGACATATGTTTCGGATAGTGGTTTGCCCATTTCTCCATGCCGACCAGTTTCAGTTCTTCTAATGCAATGGCTCTGGCCTCGTCTTTTTTCATCTTCTTGACAACAATCAGGCCTTCCATCACATTTTCCAGTGCGGTTTTCTTCTCAAACAGATTGAACCGCTGGAACACCATTCCTGTGTTCTGTCTTAAATACAGAAGCTCTTTCGGTTTCCGCTCGGAAAGGCCGATCACCTTGTCCCCGATCGTCACCGTTCCCTTCTCCGGTGTCTCAAGGCGGTTGACGCAGCGCAGAAGCGTTGATTTTCCGGTTCCGGAAGGACCGATGATTCCCACAACATCGCCCTGTTTGATCTCGAGGCTGATGTCGTCGAGCACCACGTTGTCGTTATATTTTTTTGATAAATGATCAATTTTTATCATTTTTCTTACCCTCCCCGTTTGCGGACGCCAGCTCTACCTGGTCCGGAATCCGGATTTTATTTTCAATTACGCGGATAATCTGCTCGATCACCAGCGTTACCAGCCAGTAAATGATGGCCAGTGAAACGTAAACTTCAAAGTAGCGATACGTTCTTCCTCCAATAATCTGGCCCTGTGCGGTAATCTCGACAACGGCGCAGGTAAAGGCAAGAGACGTTCCTTTGATGATACTGATAAAAGAGTTTCCAAGGGTCGGAAGCGCAACCTCAAAGGCCTCCGGCAGAATGATGCGGCGCAGTGTCTGCGGATACGTCATGCCGAGTGCATGTGCTGCTTCGATCTGGCCCGGGTCAACGGACTGCAGGGCTGAACGGATAATCTCAGCCATAAAGCCCGACTGGTTCAGTCCCAGAGCGATCATCGCATAGACGAAACCGGAAATATTGGCAACCGCCAGATTCGTTCCGAACTGCTGGTTGATTGCCTTGAACATCATGGGAATACCAAAGAACGCAACGTACAGCTGTACGATGACCGGCGTGCCGCGGAGCAGTGAAATCAGAAGATTCGTAATCTGCGTCAGCACTCTGATTTTTTTCATTTTGATGATCGCCATCACAAGTCCCAGTCCCAGTCCGATCAGCATAGAAACCACGGCCAGTTCCAGCGTGATCGGCAGCTTTGTCAGCAATTCTGGTATGGATGAAAATACCAGTGAAACGTCAAATAATTTTCCCATGATTTTTGTCCTCTCTTACACGTATTTTTCTACCAGTACACAGGTAAAGCCAAGATTTTTCTTCGGCTTTTTCGGCTCTTCGTCTTTCTTCAGTGCATGGTGGTCGTATAC
This sequence comes from Blautia sp. AM29-29, assembly GCF_003480555.1. Lineage (NCBI taxonomy): Bacteria > Bacillati > Bacillota > Clostridia > Lachnospirales > Lachnospiraceae > Blautia > Blautia sp. AM29-29. The sequence continues at coordinate 102,337 of NZ_QUJD01000010.1, read as the reverse complement.
CGACAGGTCAGCGTCCGGATTCAGTTTGTAGCCTAATTTCTCATAAAAGCCTGCGGCGCGGTCCTGGCTCGTGATGACGATGTGATCGACACCGTATTCTTTCAGCCATTTCTCAGCGGCTTCGACCAGTACGCGGCCGTATCCGCTTTTCTGTTTTTCTCTGACAACACAGACACGCTCGATTTTTCCTGTCTTTTCCGCCGGAAATGCGATGCGGCAGCCGGCTACCGGCTTGTGATCTTCTGTCACCAGAATCGCCTGCAGATCATCTTTGCTCTCGTCCTGTCCGAATTCCAGTTCAATCGGAATGTTCTGTCCGCAGCAGAACGCATCGGTTCTGACGTAATCATATGCTTTGTATTTCCACTCTTCGCTTCCCTTTTCTACCCGGTAAATTTCTGCCATGTTTTTCGCTCCTTTTAGAATCGGGAAACGGATGTTCTCGATCCGCTTCCCGTCTGTTTTGTAATCTCTTCTGTTTTTATTTCGAAAACGATATTCTAGTTTGGTGTCTCATCAAAGTATTTCTCGTCCGGGCTGGTGTCCACGCCGAGATACTCGGTTGTGATCTTGGAAAGAGTTCCGTCTTCTTTCATCTCTTTTAAGGCTTTGTCAACATCCTCGCGGAGTGCTGCGCCCTCTTCGTTCTTTCCAAACAGGAAGTAGGTATTGTTCTGCGGGAACAGGAAATCTTCGGTCTCCTCGTCGATCTCGTTTGCTTCCAGCTGACCTTCCAGTCCGAACTGCGGAAGCAGGTTGTCGATGATCGGTCCGTCGTCGATTGCCACATCAGCGGTTCCATCTACGATATGCTGGTAGCGGACCTGGAAGTTTGCATTGGAATATACGATATTGATCTGGTGATCCGGGTTGTCTGTATTCCATTTTTCCAGTGCATTTGCGGTAAGGCTTCCTGCACTCAGCTCAATTTTGTATCCGCGGTCTGCCAGATCGGTAAGAGAAGTCAGCGGCTCATCGCCGGTTCTCTGAATGTATTCGTTGAAGCTGGTTTTATATGGTAAAGAGAAGTAGTAGGATTCTGCTCTCTCATCGGTATATCCATAGTTGTTGACTGCGATGTCGTACTGACCGCTCAGCACACCCTGCAGTGCATCTGCCTGCTCAATTTTCAGTTCATACTGCGGAAGGCGGTTGAACACTTCTTTTACGATATCGATATCGACACCGGTCAGCTCGTTGTCATCATTTACGTAAAAGTACGGTGCCAGTGTGCCGCTTGTTACAGCTTTGATCACTTTTTTCTCACCGGAATCCGATGCGGAGCTGCCTTCTGCGGAAGATGATGCTGCGGAACCGCTGCTGCTTCCTGCATTTGCTGATGCATTGCTTCCGCATCCTGCAAAGCTTGCTGCCAAAAGGCCCGCCGCTGCCAATACTGCCCAGAATTTCTTTGTCTTTTTCATAATAAAATCCTCCTCATTTTCTCGTTCTTTTCAGTTCCGGCCGCACCCCGGCTGCCTGAGAGTGTTCCACCAGAGCGCTCCGGATTCTTCTGTCTTATCTCTTTATAAAAGTCCTTTCAGCGGATTAATCGATGCATCCACGGAAAGTACGCCGTTCTTCGGGTTTCTGTCTTCCCATTTCGGGCTGTTCCAGATGGTTTTTGAGATTTCTCCTGCGTAATCCTCGTAGGTCTCTCCCTCCGGATGGCGAAGGAATACTTCATCCGGTGTTTTGCTGAGTGTTCTTCTCGATCCATCGTCTGCCATCAGCTTCTCGAAATCTACTTTTGCAAGGATTCGTTCGTTGTATCCGCGGAAGAGAACCTCGCCTAATTTCTTTCCAGGTCTCGAAAGTGCCAACACCTGCGGATCGCTTCCGTGACGGAAGGCCGGGATCGCATACAGCTCTTTTAAGTAGCCCCAGATATTTTTGTAATCACGAATCGGTTTCTTCACCGGTCCTACGTTGTGGAAGTAGCTGACATCCCAACGGATCAGAGTGACGTAAGCGCGGACATCGCTGTCGGTGATGTAGTCGCCGAACAGGAAACGGTTCGTCTCCAGCCGTTTGTCCAGCTTATCGAGGGATTCATAGAAATCTTCGTATGCCTCATCGTATGCTTCCGGTGACTGGCAGAATGCCATGCGGTAATGGCCGTTGTTGATATGCGGGAAGAGCCAGTCGTTAAACTCATCGATCTCTTTCCGGAATTTTTTCGGGTACAGGTCCGGCGCATCTTTTGGCTGGAATGGACGGAACTGCACTTCGAGATAGTTCGTAAGGCGGTGATAATCGTTGTTCACAGCCTTTTTCTCTTTGACATCCACCAGAGTCGGTGTCGTTGCTCTTCCTTTGAAGTCCGGGTTTGCTCTTTTATAGAACTCACTTAAGAAGTAAGCGCCTGTCGCCGGATCCTTGAAATCCGGATACTGTCCGAATGCATGTCCGTAACGGTTTGTCTCGCCGGATGGAGAAACTCTCGTCTCCGAGATCACATCCTGCAGTCCTAAAAGCTCCCGCACGATGATCGGACGGTTGGACCAGTTGCATCCGGTTGCCCAGTAGATCCCGAAGCGGTTTGCTTCTGCTTTCAGGCCGCCTTCTTTATCGCCGAATGGCTGGATAAATGCATTTGGCTGACGGATGAAAGCGCCGCGCTCATCGATCTCTACAAGGGTTTCATTTGGTCTTGGGTCTACTCCGACTTCTGCTGCAAACTGTTCTGCCAGTGCATCTGTGTATTTGATTTCTTCGGTTTCTTTATTTTCAACTGGGGTGAAGCTGCATCCGCATCCGCTCATGTTTTTGTCCTCCATTTTCTATGTCTATTTATTATCTATTATTATGTTGTTCATTCACATTTCTTTTTAAAAAGGTTAAAAAAATAGCAGGCATTCGTTCCGGCCTGCCCGCACATGCAATTTCTGCTATGCTTTTTCTGCCTGCGAATGTTTCTTATTTTTCTTTATTCTGATTGGAGCTGCAGCAACAGCAACAACACATCTCCATCATTCTGTTCTCCTGCATTCGTCTGTTGTCTGTTTTTTTCATTTGCTGTTCTCCTTTCCTACTAAGTCGATATGTTTAATGTGTTTCTCGATTACATGGCATATTATAATGCATATTTTTTCTATGTGCAACCCCTAAAACGCCTTTTGGTAATTGTTATTTCGATGAATCGCTTATAGGTTTTTCCTATTGGTTAGTCATACCAGAAAGATATTATTTATCACACCTGTAGGCTGATTTTGCTTTTTCCCGGCCAACCGCCGCAACTTTTGCAATGTGCTCAACAATTCTTGCCATGGCTTTTTTCTTAAGAAACGATACAATAAAAAGCAAAGAACACCACTTGCAAAATACAATGTACTCTCGGAATCTTTCTGTGCTTGTTTTTGTGAGATGATTTTTTGTCAGTTGTGCCCAAATTTCTGAGGCGTACGCGGTGCGTACGTTGATGAAATTCGGGTGCAGCTGGCGGAAAATCAGCCACAAAGGCAAGTGCAGAAAGATTCCGAGAGTACATTACAAAATAAAGGAGAGTTTTTCTTATGGAAATGACATTTCGCTGGTATGGTTCCAAATTTGATACTGTTACCTTAGAGCAGATCCGCCAGATTCCGGGCGTAACCGGAGTCATCACAACCCTGTACGACACTACCCCGGGCGAGGTGTGGACACGCGAAGCGATTCACGCGTTAAAAGAAGAGGTTGAGGCCTCTGGACTTCACATCTCCGGCATCGAGAGCGTCAACATCCACGACGCCATCAAAATCGGCAGCCCGGACCGTGAGCAGTACATCGATAATTATATTGAAACGTTAAAGCACCTCGGCGAGGAAGACATTCACCTTGTCTGCTATAACTTCATGCCGGTCTTCGACTGGACCAGAACAGAACTCGCACGCGTCCGTCCGGACGGCTCGACCGTACTTGCCTACAAACAGTCCGCCGTAGACGCACTTGTTCCGGAAAAAATGTTTGAATCTATCGCAGGTGATGCAAACGGCGCAATTCTTCCTGGCTGGGAGCCGGAGCGCATGGCAAAAGTGAAAGAGCTCTTTGACGCTTACCGCGATGTGGATGATGAGAAACTGTTTGCCAACCTCAAATACTTCCTCGAACGCATCATGCCGGTCTGCAACGAATACGACATCAAAATGGCCATTCACCCGGACGACCCGGCATGGAGTGTCTTCGGTCTTCCGAGAATCATCATTAATAAAGAAAACATTCTGCGCATGATGAAGATGGTCGATGACCCGCACAACGGCGTGACCTTCTGCTCGGGCTCCTACGGAACAAACCTGGAGAACGATCTTCCGGATATGATCCGTTCCTTAAAGGGCCGCATCCACTTCGCTCACGTCCGCAATCTGAAATTCCACAGCCAGCAGGATTTCGAGGAGGCCGCACACCTTTCCTCTGACGGCAGCTTCGATATGTATGAGATCATGAAAGCGCTGTACGACACCGGCTTTGACGGCCCGATCCGCCCGGACCACGGACGTATGATCTGGGGCGAGAAGGCAATGCCGGGCTATGGACTGTATGACCGCGCACTCGGCGCGACTTATTTAAACGGACTCTGGGAAGCTATTGACAAGAGTCACAAACGTGGAATTTAAAGGAGGTTTTTACTGATGTCTCTTAACTTAACAGCTGCCGGACTGGCAGATCAAAAAGCGTGGGAAGCCGCAGGCTATGCGCTTCCATCCTATGACCGCGAAGCAATGATCACCCGCACGAAAGAATCTCCGTGCTGGGTGCATTTCGGAGCCGGAAATATTTTCCGTGCCTTCCAGGCAAATACAGCACAGGAACTGCTGAACAACGGTACCTTTGACCGCGGTGTCATCGTTGCGGAGGGCTTCGATACAGAAATCATCCGTGATATGTACCAGCCGCACGATAATTTAAGCATTCTGGTGACCTTAAAAGCCGATGGTTCTGTCGAGAAAACCATTGTTGGAAGCATCGCAGAATCGCTGGCTGCCGATACGGCGGATTCTCCGGATTTTGCCCGGTTAAAAGAAATCTTTACCAAGGATTCCCTGCAGATGGCGACGTTTACGATCACCGAAAAGGGATATTCCCTGAAAAACGGTGCGGGCGAACTGCTGCCGTCTGTTGCTGCCGATTTTGCTGCCGGACCTTCTTCCGTTACCAGCTATATGGGAAAAGTTGCTTCTCTTTTATATGAAAGATTTCTTGCAGGCGAAAAACCGGTTGCGATGGTCAGCACCGACAACTGCTCCCACAATGGCGAAAAACTTTCCCTTGCCCTGACAGCCTACGCTTCTGCATGGGAAGAAAACAAGCTGGTACAGCCAGGCTTCCTCTCCTATCTGCAGAACCCGGAAAAAGTCAGCTTCCCGTGGACCATGATCGACAAGATCACCCCGCGGCCGGATGCTTCCATCGAAAAGATGCTCGAGGAGGACGGCCTCGCCGATGCACAGCCGATTATCACCTCCCGCCATACTTACGTTGCTCCGTTCGTCAATGCAGAGGAATGCCAGTACCTCGTGGTCGAAGACCATTTCCCGAACGGACGGCCGCCGATGGAAAAGAGCGGATGGATTTTTACCGACCGGGAAACTGTCAACAAAACAGAGCGCATGAAGGTCTGCACCTGCCTGAACCCGCTGCACACCGCACTCGCTGTGTTCGGCTGCCTGCTGGACTATGAACTGATCAGTGAGGAGATGAAAAATCCGGTACTGAAAAAGCTCGTGGAGCGCATCGGATATGTGGAAGGACTTCCGGTTGTCACCGATCCTTGCATTCTCTCTCCGAAGCAGTTTATCGATGAAGTGCTGAACATCCGCATCCCGAATCCGTTTATGCCGGATACGCCGCAGCGAATTGCAACCGATACATCACAGAAGCTGTCGATTCGGTTCGGTGAGACGATCAAATCGTATCTTGCTTCTCCGGAGCTGTCACTCTCGGATCTTCAGGCAATTCCGGCTGTATTTGCGGGATGGCTGCGGTATCTGATGGGCGTGGATGACAACGGCGATGCATTTGATCTGAGCCCGGATCCGCTGCTTGCCACGGTCCGCCCGTATGTGCAGGATCTGAAACTCGGCGCACCGGCTGACCGCGAGACCCTTTCCAAAACTCTGGCTCCGCTGCTCTCCGATGCTTCGATTTTCGGTGTGGATCTGATTTCCGCCGGACTTTCTGACCGTGTGCTGAATGCTTTTGTCTCGATGCTTCAGGGACCTGGCGCTGTGACAGATACGCTTGCTGCGCTGACTGCTCAATTCTAAAAGGGAGGTATTTCCATATGAAACCTTTTATGGACGCTGACTTTCTGCTGCAGACCGATACGGCGAAAACACTGTACCACGAGGCGGCTGAAAAAATGCCCATTTTTGACTATCACAACCATCTGAATCCGCAGGAGATTCTCGAAGACCGCCAGATGGAGAATCTGACACGCGTCTGGCTCGGCGGGGATCATTATAAATGGCGTGCCATGCGTGCGATGGGCTTTTCGGAAGATCTGATCACCGGAAACGCCGATGATTACGACAAATATCTGGCGTTTGCCGAGACGATTGAGAACGCGATCGGCAATCCTTTATACCACTGGACACATCTGGAGCTGCAGCGGTACTTCGACATCACGACACCGCTCTCCCGCGCAGCAGCGAAGGAGATCTGGGATGAGGCGAATGCAAAACTGCAGACGAAGGAGTTTACCGTGCGCAATCTGATTCTGAACCAGCATGTGTCGCATCTGTGCACCACCGACGATCCTGCAGATGATCTGCACTGCCATCTGGCATTACAGAAGGAATACTTTGCCTGCCGCGTTCTGCCGTCCTTCCGCCCGGACCGCGCCGTTCATCTCGAAAAGCCGGATTTCCCGGAATACGTGGAAAAGCTTGCCGCTGCCGCCGGCAGGACGATTGCATCCGCAGAGGATATGGTGCATGCCCTCTCCTGCCGCCTCGACTTCTTCCTCTCCGCCGGCTGCGTTGTCAGCGACCACAGCCTTGAGGGCTGCTTCTATGTGCCATGCACGGCTGCTGAGGCGAATGATGTATTTGAAAATCGCATGAACGGCGGTGCTCTCACTGAAAAAGAGCTCGGCATGTACAAGTGCTTCCTTCTGACGAACCTCGGACGGCTGTATCATAAGCACAATATCGCCATGCAGCTTCATATCAAAGCACTCCGTAACAACTCGAAGCGGATGTTCCGTGCGCTCGGTGCCGATACCGGCTTTGACAGCATGAACGATTTCGCCTTTGCCCCGATGCTCGGCGCTTTCTTAAACGATATGGACGAGGACGACGCACTGCCGAAAACTGTGCTCTACTCTCTGAACCCGGGCGACAACCCGATGCTTGCAAGCATGGCTGGAAACTTTGCTGCGCCTGGCATCCGCTCGAAAGTGCAGTTCGGTACCGCATGGTGGTTCAACGATCACAAATACGGCATGGAATCCCAGCTTGCGACGCTTTCCAGCATCGGCATGCTCTCCACCTTCATTGGCATGCTGACCGACTCCCGCAGCTTCCTCTCCTTCCCGCGCCACGAATATTTCCGCCGGATTCTCTGCAATCAAATCGGAAACTGGGTGGAAAACGGGGAGTACCCGGCGAACCTGGAGTTTCTGAAAGAGATGGTGGAAAATATCAGCTACAACAATGCGGTTTCGTATTTCCTGTGATTTTCGCATGCCTTATTGACAATTATTCCCACATACCGTACAATAAAAGGGATTACTGATCAACGAAAGGATTACAGAAACATGGACGACTCAGGCAGTATGCCTCGACGATGCTTTATTTTCATCATTTGATAAACGGAGACATAATCTATCTTTGATTCCGCCAGATTCAAGATAGGTTATGTCTTTTTGTACATTTTTTGCATCGTGTCCCGGTTTCCTAAGAAAGGAAAAACAAATGAACAGCGACATTGTGTCACTCATCATCATTCTTATCTGCGTCATGCTCTCAGCCTACTTTTCGGCGACGGAGACTTCCTTCACCTCGCTGAACCGCATCCGCATGAAAAATATGGCAGAAAAAGGCGACAAGCGGGCGGAACTGGTGTTAAAGTTGCTGGAGAACTTTGACAAGCTGCTCTCCACGATTCTCGTCGGCAACAACATCGTCAACATCGGACTCAGCTCCCTTGCCACGGTGCTTTTTATCAAGCTTCTCGGCGGCGACTCCGGTGCGACGGTTTCCACGATCGTAACCACTATCGTGGTCCTGATCTTCGGCGAAGTTTCCCCGAAAAGCATTGCAAAAGAATCTCCGGAGACGATCGCCAAATTTTCCGCACCGTTTCTCCACATTCTGATGATCGTGCTGACCCCGGTGACGTTTTTCTTTTCCCAGTGGAAGAAGCTGCTCTCCCGCATCTTCAAATCCTCGGAAAACCACGGCATCACCGATGAGGAACTGATGACCATCGTCGAGGAGGCGACCCAGGAGGGCGACATCGACGACCAGGAAGGCGATCTGATTCAGAATGCAATCGGCTTCATGGAGATGGAGGCCGCAGAGATCTTTACTCCGCGTGTCAACGTCATCGGCATTCCGCTCGATGCGACGAAATCCGAGATCGCTAAGACTTTCTCCGACACCGGATTTTCCCGGCTGCCGGTGTATGATGATGATATCGACCACATTGTGGGAATTGTGTATCAGAAGGATTTCCACAACCACATTTACCACACCAACAAACCGCTAAGCAGCATCATCCGCCCGGCGCTCTTTGTAACCGAGAATACGAAGGTCGGCCCGCTGCTGAAAAAAATGCAGGCGAAGAAATCGCATATTGCCATTATCATTGATGAATTCGGCGGCACCGACGGTATCATCACCATGGAAGATATCCTCGAAGAGCTCGTCGGCGAAATCTGGGATGAGCATGATGCGGTTGTACAGGAAATCCAGAAAGTTTCCGAAAACGAATACCTCGTGACCGGAACGGCAAGCATCGACAAGGTGTATGAAGAGCTCGATATTGACAAAGAATTTGACGTCTTTACGGTCAGCGGATGGATCATGGGGATCCTCGAGCGCGTGCCAAAGGAAGGCGATCATTTCGTCTCGGATGGCCTCGACGTAACCGTACTGAAAATGGCAGACCGGAGAGTCGACAAGGTACGGATCGTGCGGCTGCCGAAGGATGAAAATGAACAGTAAGTAATTGATACGATTTACACGCAAAAAACGGATCGAAAATCTGGTTTTAAGTTCAGATTCTCGATCCGTTTTTCTTGTCCTATTGTATTTTCTTCTCCACCCGGTACTTCTTCGGCGATATTCCATAGCGCTCTTTGAAAATCCGATGGAAATAACTCATGTTCTCATACCCGACCCGCTCGCCGATGTCTGCCACGGAAAGTCCCGTCGTTTCCAACAGATACGCGGCCTGGGTCAGGCGTTTGTTCTGAACGAGTTCGGTGTAGTTTTTCCCGGTCAGACGGCGGATCATGCGGCTTAAGGTATAAAAATCGTAGTGCAGTTCTTCCGCCAGTTCCGAAAGACTGCCCTCCCGGTAATGTTCCTCGATATAGCGGTATACGCCGAGCAGCATCTCCTGTTCAAAATACTGCTCTCCCACCTGCACGCGTTCGGTGTAGTTCATGAGCTGCAGGAATAAAAGGCCCATCGTAATCTGATTGATGCTCCGCTTATTGCTCTGGTGATGTAAGAGCGTCCAGACGAGATTTTCGATCAGATTCTGCACCGGAAGGACATCCGCGATTCTGTAATGCAGATAACAGAGCGGTACCTCCCCGCTTTTCAGACAGCCGACGATAAAATCCTTTAACTGATTCTCCTCTGCCCCGATCATCCGCAGCGTCTGGTCGAAAAACTCCGGCAAGATCAGAAAGTTGACCGCGATATCGTCACGCCCCGCCGGTTCGATTTCCTGCACTGCATTCTGGTTCAGAATCAGCAGCTCGCCCGTTTTCAATTCGATCCGTTCCCCGTTGATGGTGTGCACGGTGCTTCCCTGGCACATGTAGATCATCTCGACATAATTGTGGCTGTGCGCCGGAAAACGAATAAACCGCGTGTGCGGCCGAATATCAATCAATTTTCCCCGCTCCAGCAGCTTTCCCGCATCCATCACAAACTTCTGCCCGCTCGAATACCGCTCCTTTTCCACTTCCGTCTTGCCGTCCAGAATCGCCTGTTCCTCCTCCGTAATCCGGGACAGGTCTGCTATAATTTCCTGTTTCACGATTATTCCTCACATTTTTCACGTTTTTTCTGCTTTCTATTATATTCCATTCTAGTGCAAACAAGCAATGTACTTTTTATTCCGCATTACGCAAAAAGACTCCGGCGGTTTTCACTCCGCCAGAGCCCTGTTTTTCTTTCTCTTTATTCTTTTACAGCCCCCAGCATAATACCATTGATAAAGTATTTCTGCAGGAACGGATAAACCACCAGCATCGGAACCATTGCAATGAATACCTTTGCTGCATCCAGCGACTGGTTGGACAGTTTGTCCATCTTTTCGATCTGATCCATCGAAAGATTTGTTGTCTGGATATTAACGACCATCTGTTTGATGTAAGTCTGCAGTGGATAATGCTGCTCCCCACTCGAAAGTACAAGTCCCTGGAAGTATTCGTTCCAATAACCGACGCTGGTGAACAGGATCAGCGTTGCGAAAATTGGAATTGCGCACGGAACAACGATACGGAACAGAACGGTCCATACACCGGCGCCGTCAATCTCTGCTGCTTCCATCAGCTCTTTTGGAAGGCTTCGATAGAAATTGATCAGAAGAATCAGGTTAAAGACTGGGAGTCCTCCGCAGAGGATCAGGCCGACCATATTGTCGATCATGCCGTAATTGACCATGGTGATGTACCACGGAATCGTTCCTCCGTTGAACAGCATACAAAAAATGACGATCCACATAATCACATTTTTCGGATGATATTCATTCGCTGATTTGGACAACGGATAGGCGAAGATGGCAAGAACTACAATCGTAAAAATTGTTCCGAAAATCGTTCGCTCTGCAGAAATCAGGAACGAGCGGAAGAACTGCGTATCTCCCATGATCTGCTGATACGAAGCCAGGGAAAATCCAACCGGATAGAAGCTTACCTTTCCTGAATTTGCTGCTGCTTTATCAGAAACAGAAAGACAGAGTGTATACCACAGCGGATACAGACAGCTTAAGGAGAGCAGACTCATCAGAATGATGTTAAATACATTGAATATTTTACTTCCAAGACTTTTGCTTTGAATCATGATTTTTGTCCCTCCTTAGAAAATCTTGTAGTCTGCGGCTTTGTATGCAACGATGTAGGAAATGACAATCAGTGTAAAGCTGATTACGGATTTAAAGAGACCCGCCGCTGTTGCCAGCGAGAACTGTACGTTCAGAAGACCCATGCGGTAAACCCAGGTATCAAGGATATCTCCTGTTGAATAAACCAGCGGGCTGTACAGATTGAAGACCTGATCGAAGCCTGCATTTAAAACATTTCCAAGGCCAAGAATACTTAATACAACGATGGTGCTTGCAATACCCGGAATGGTGATATTCCATACTGCTTTCCAGCGGCTGCAGCCGTCAATCGCTGCCGCTTCGTAAAGCTCCGGGCTGATACCGGTAAGGGCTGCCAGATAAATAACGGCATTGAATCCGAACTCTTTCCAGACATCCGAACCGATGACTAACTGACGGAAGCAGTTCTCCTCGGAGAACCAGATCTTTCCCTGGATTCCGAATACACCGAGAATCGAATTGATCACGCCTTTGTAACCGAACATTTCCAGAAGAACGCTTGCCAGGATAACCCAGGAAAGGAAGTGCGGCAGATAAACGATCGTCTGTACCGCCTTTTTGAATTTCACCTGACGGATTTCATTTAATAAAAGTGCAAATGCCAGCGGCACAATAATATTCAGAATCAGTTTGGCAACTGCAATGACCAGCGTATTGATGATTACGCGTTTACAGTCACTCATGGAAAACAGATAGGCAAAATTTTCCATTCCCACAAAATCCGAATGCCACAGGCCGGACATCGGATTGTAATCCTCAAATGCAATGACAATTCCAAACATTGGAACAATATTAAAGAAAAACAGCCAGACCATTCCAATCAGAACCATAATATGATAGTTCCAGATGGTTCTGGAATTTCTTGTTTTTTTCAGAACTCCCTTTTTCTTTGACGCAGAAGCTGCTTTCATACAGATCCTCCCTCCTGTCATTTCCATATTTTCCTTTTATTTCCGATGGACAGAACGTATTCTGTGAAAAAGGGGAAAGCTGACTGCTCTCCCCTTTTCGCAAAGCAGGTGATCTTTCAGGATCTGAAAATCACATTGAAACGGTCTGCCTTTTTCCTGTTTTAGTATTCTGCTACTTCTTCCAGAATTGTATCGCCGCCTTCAGACTTCCAGTTCTTCACGAACTCATCGTATGCGCTGATATCCGATTTTCCGGTGATGACTTTCATAACCATCTCATTTTCCATGGACTGCAGGTTTGCCCATTTTTTCTCCATGGTAGCTGTCTGGCTGAAGATGCAGCTTCTGACTTTGTTGTTTACTTCTGTCGTAGCGTACGGACGGTCGCCGACCAGCAGAGAATACATTCTCTGGAAGTTACCGAAGTTTTCAGTGCTGAAATCTTCGATAGAGAGCTGTTTGTCTTTTTCGTATCCAGGAACGGTATCCTTAATAACCGAAACATCGTTTGCCAGCAGTTTGTATGCACTGGATACACCTGCATAATCTTCCGGCTGGGTTTCGCCGTTTAATACTTTGATCAGTTCATGATAGGTGTATTCACACTCATCAGCCGGAGCCATCAGTGTTCTGACTGGCCAGAAGCTGAGCGGCTGCTCGGAAACATCAAATTTGCTCTCATCTCTCAACAGAACGTTGGCCATGATGATAACTGCTTTGGCAACATCTTCGGAAACATTTTTGTTGATGACACAGTAACCTGTTGTTGCAGATCCAAGTCTTACATTCCATTCACCGTCATCGGTGTAGATCGGATAGGTCTGCCAGTTTGCATCCGGCTCGTTACGGTATGCATCACCGATTCCATAACCGGAAACCCACCATGCGCCGAAGAACATGCCAACTTTTCCGGCATTGATCTGCTCGATCGTGGAATCTCTTGTTCCCATCTCAGGATCAATATAGCCTTTTGCGTACCAGTCCGCCAGACGCTCCAGTGTACTTCTGGTTGCATCGGAGTCGGTTCCATATGTTACGTTTCCGTCATCATCTTTTAGGAACAGTCCCGGATATGCGCCGTTTGCGGCAAATACTGCGTCAAATCCGCCTGTTGTTGTGCCGGTATCCAGGAAACTGGTATAGCATTTTGTATTTTTATCCGGACCAGCCAGCGGAATGGTATCTTCGCCTGCCGGTTTTTTCTCCGCAAATACTTTGGCAATATTTTCTACATCGTCCAGAGTTTTCGGTGCATCGAGACCATACTCATCGAGCCAGTCCTGACGAACGTTTAATACCTGAACGCTTCCGGTTTCTACCTCAACTGCCGGGATTGCATACTGTCTGCCGTCCACGCTCGCTTCTGCAATAGCCTGTCCATCGGTCGAATCCATAACTTCTTTTACCTGATCAGACTGTACTTTCTGGAACAGATCGGTCAGATCGTATAACTGACCTGCTTTTGCGGCTTTCAGCATATACTCTCTCGATACCGTCATCGCATCCGGAAGGGTATTGCTTGCGATACAGAGCGCTACTTTCTGTGTGTAATCATTTCCAGATGCTGCGGTCCAGTCTACAACGACTTTGATGTTGAAGTTTTCCAGAAGATAGTCGGTGTACTGGTTATTATCCACGCTCAGTCCGTCCGGCAGAGTATCGGTTGCGCTGACACCCTGTCCTACGTGTACCTCGACAACTTCCGGGAATTTTTTGAACGCCAGATCCTCTCCCTCTTCCTCAGAAGAATTATCAGCCGTTCCGGAAGATGCTGTGCTCTCAGATGATGCTTTACTGTCCGATGTGCCTCCTGTGCTGCCGCCGCTGCTTCCACATCCGGCCAGCATACCTGCGGTCATCGCTGCTGTGAGTAAGATTGCAACAAGTTTTTTCCTTTTCATGTGTTTTCCCCTTTCCTCGTTCGTCATTTTGTTTCTTTCGTTTTCTTGTAAGTCTATTTTATGATACATTTTGACGAATTAAAACAGCCTCGTGTTCTACTTTTTGAGAACATTTATACAAAACCAGGATCCATTTCATCCAAAAAGCAGACATTTGTTCTCTGTCCTTCAAACAAATGTCTGCTTTTTCATTCCCATACTCCGGCATTCTGCTAAAACTCCTGCCGTTTTAACTGTTTTTTATATTCGGCAAAGCCAATACCCATACTCTGCTGAAACAGTTTTACAAAATATTTTTCATCATGATACCCGACAGCATCCGCCATCTGTTCTGCCGAAATCTGCGGATTTTCCCGCAGCAGACGGCAGGCCAGCGCAATCCGTTCTTTTCGGATATAACTGTTGACCGAATAGCCTGTGCATTTCTTGAAACAGACGGAAAAATAACTTCTCGACATTCCAACAGCATCTGCAATCTGCTCCGCTTTCACTTCAGAATCCACCAGATGATCTTCGATAAAAAGTACCGCTTTTAAAATCAATATCTCCGTAACAGCCTGTCCTTCTCCGTTCTGTACCCGTTGCCACAGATCCTGTCGTATTTTTTCTGTCAGTTTTTCCGGCTCCTGCAGATTTTCATATTCCTGCTCCTCCATGAAAATGCCAAAGGCATTCTGAATTTCCTGCAATGTCTGCATTGTGTACCGGTATTCCTGTTTCTGACTGGTCGGAATTGCCTTCCAGAGATTACAGAGTTTTTGTGTTTCCTCTATATTATAAATCCAGGTCAGCGAAGCCGTCTCCTCCCAGAGTTTTCTCCACTGTTCCTTCTCTTCCTGATCTGCCACAGTCTCTGTCTTTTTCCGATTTATTCTTCCCCCCGCCTGCATCTGCTGCTCTTTTTCTTTCCGTTTTCGAATATGCTCCGCCGCACGCAGGAACACCTCGCCGCATTCTTCCGGTTCAAGCTGAAGCTTCGAAATATAATCAATTACCCCGAGCCGCAATGCTTTCTGCACATACGTAAAATCCTCATGTGCGGAAAGCACAATATAGTCCATGGAAATTTCCCGCGCCCTGCACTCGCAGATAAACTCCAACCCGGAGAGCACCGGCATCGTCAGATCCACCACGGCCAGATCCACCGGATGTGTTTCAATAAACTGCAGTGCTAACGCTCCGTTCGCCACATCTCCGGCGACCTCCATTCCGTATTTTTCCCACGGAATCAGTGAAATCAGTCCCTTTCTTGCCAGCTTATCATCATCAATCACCAATACCTGATACATTTGTTCCACCCCATTTTATCTTTTTCTCTTTTCCTTCTCGTAGTTCTTTTTTTATGCCGGAAGCACCGGAAAATGCAGGGTAACCTCCGTTCCTTTTCCCAGTTCACTCTCTATTTTCATCTCTGCTTCTTCTCCATAGAATGATTTCAGTGTCATCTGCACATAACGCAGACCGATCCCCTTTCGTTCGTCTTTTGCATTCTGCTCCATCTTCTCCGATATTTCAAAGCCCTTTCCATCGTCCCGGATTCGAATGGTAATTATCCCATCCTGTTCCGACGCTTCTACCCACAGGGTTCCAAATTCGTCCATATTATGGCAGACCGCATTTTCTGCAATCGGCTGCAGCAGAAAGCGGGCACACCGCGTATTCAGGTACTCTCCCTCCGCAATATCAAATTCACTGGAAAAATCATGCGTCATCTGCTGCAGTTCCAGATAATACTGCAGGTATTTCAATTCGGTACGCAGTGTCGTGTTCTGCTCCGCCTTCCCGAGGGAATAACTCAAAATAAAGCCGAGATGCTTCACGTAATCATCGATCTCTTTCTGATGATTTGTCAGCGCCATCCAATGAATAGAATTCAGCGCATTCATCAGAAAATGCGGATTGATCTGATACATCAGCTTTCCCAGCTCCAGATCTGCTTTTTCTTTTTCCTTCCGCTGCTCACTCTCAATCAGCTCCTGAATCTGCGCTTTCATCTGATTGAACGTTGCAAAAAGCTGATTGTATTCCGCAAGCTGAACCGGTGTCTCTGCCTCAGAAAAATCTCCTTTTCCAAAATGGCGCATTTCTTTTTCCAGTACTTTGATCGGATGCGATACCAGCCAGATCTGTGAAATTGCGACTACGGCAAGAATGGCCAGTGAAATAAAAATCACGCTTCCTGTCAGCAGGGTCCATTGATAAATTTCGCTCTGGTATTCATAAGTTGGAAGCAACAAAACCGTATAAAATCCATAGATATTCTTTTTGGCAACTCCCTCATATCCGTTCTGCTCTATTCTGCCATCCTCATCCAGTTCAAGGATATCTCCTTTTGCAAATGTTTTCTCGCTGGAATACTCTACTTTCTTTTCCGGATTCAGCTGTAGCAGCACATATGGTATTTTTTCTAATTCGGAACGTTTCTGCAGCATCAGTGCTTCATCTGATTTTGCTTCTAAATAAATCCAGGCATCTGTGCCATCTGAAAATGATGTTCTGCGTCCCATCGAAACAACATTATCATTTCTCACACTGTTGTAGCTTTGATGAATGGAATGATATGTAACTTCTCCCGTATCAACCAGCTTCGACAGTGTTTCCGGCTGGAATGTCTCCTTCTTTGTGCTGTACGTGGAAAACAGAATCTCCGGTGTCATTTCCCGGCTCTCCCCCTGAATCAGATAAGCGCCCAGCATAACATCTTCCATCTCCCAGGTTGCGACATTCAGGGTCTGATAAAAGTCCTGATACTCCAGAATTTTATCGTACTGCTCTTCTGCCGTTCGATAAGCATCATATTTTTCCCCGACCAGTCCATTCGATGTCATCGTCTGTGACAGACGCAGCAGCACATTGTACTCTGACTCAAAGCCCTGATTCACTTCCTCCAGTGTTGCTTTCAGCGATGTTTCCATTTTTGATTCCCGCATGGCTTTCATGGAAATCCGCGTGACAAAAATAATCAGCAGAAGACAGAGCAGACTGCTGCATGCAAATACCATTAAAACAATTTTCTTCAGGGAATATTCTTTTCTCTTTTTTGACTTCCCCATTTTTTCTCCATCCCCCATCTGCACATTCGTTTTTAAACGTTTTTCACAAAACGAAACCTCATTAATACCATTTTAACAACCAATTGCTGTTCCGTCCAGTCACAAGTTGCTCTGATTTTCTCTTTTTTATGGTCTGTGTTTTTCAGAAATCATGTTTTACACTTTACAAACTTGTCTTCCTAAAGTATACTTGAAGCAGTTGATTTTTCATTATTTCAAGGAGGTTTTTCCATGGAACAGCAGACCTACACCATTCGTGAAATGTCCGAGCGTTTTGGACTTCCGGCCTCTACGCTTCGTTATTATGAGGAGATCGGGCTTTTGACGGATGTCATTCATACCGAAAGTAAGAAACGAATTTACACCCAGCAGCACATTGACTGCATGACCGCAATTCTCTGCTTCAAGCGCACCGGTCTTCCGATTGCGGGGATTCAGGAGTTTTTCCGGCTTGAGGATGATATCCCGGGAAATATTGACCAGATGGTTGCCATTCTCGAAGAACATGAGCAGAATATACGCGAAAAAATCGAGCGCATGGAATCCGATCTGGAGCATATTCAACAGAAAGTGCGGTATTACAGTGCGGTTCGCGATGCGATTAAGAATGGGGATGAAATGCCGTCGTGGGATTCCTGCAGCTGTGAGGAGAAGGCGCAGTAGATTTCTCTCCAGGCTTTTCCGCCGCAGACACACACAAGTTTCAAAAGAGCAGGTAAGAAAAGGGACCAACATCCACTTTTCTTACCTGCTCTTCTTATTTTTTCTATCACCTTTTCCCTTCATACCCGGAATTTTTTCTGCATTTCCCGCATAAAATCTTTTCCGCGGAAAAAAAACAGCCCGATCAGATACAGCACACTGAGGCCCACGCAGATCACGGACGGCCAGGTAATGCGGACAGTTCCTGTCAGCCACAAAATCGCCGGAACGATTCCTGCTGCTCCGGACTGCATCAGATAAAAAAGATATTCACTGACCTCCATTTTGTACGCTCTTGCCAGAATCTGCATCGTCGCGCCATTCAGAAGAACGGCGAGCGGAATTGCGAAATCGACAGACCAGCCGATCCAGCCCGTCGCATAATCCCACAGAATCGCACCGATCATAATAAAGATCAATTGCCACATACTGTTTTTGAGTGGATTTTTCCGTTTCTGATATCCCACCCGGATCAGAAGCCAGGCGCAGAACACACCCGCTGTCGCATAACCTGCCCACCACATCTGCGGCGTTGCAAGGAAATTCATCATCCAGCAGAGTACGACAGCCGCGATGCAGGTGAAAGAAAAAATTTTCAATCCCAGTTTGGCCGTCCCGTGCGGCTGTTCTTTCTGTCCCGGAAAATCATTTTCCTCCTGTTCACAGACAATGCCCTCTTTCTGCAGCAGATGCATCAGGTTCCGTTCAATATTGGAATCGGCGATTTTAGATGTGATTCCAAGCACCATGCTGTCCCCGTAGGAGCAGGAACACATCTGTACTTTGTCTGTGCTGGTGAAAAATCCGAACCGCTCAATATATGTTTCATACTCCGGCGGCATCTGAATCCGGCCGATATTGGAATAGACGGTCGTAATGCTTCGTCCGCCGAGCGTCGTGCCCGCCATCAGCGCCAGATTTTTGATTTCCAGCGGCACGGCGCGCAGCACCGGATTCCGCTCAATCCGCACCAGATCGTTCATACGTGTGGAAATCTCCTGCTTCAGCGCCTCTTTCTGCATCGCGGCTCCCGTGATCTGCAGGGCATCCTCAAACGATGCCTCCGGCCCAAGATCACAGGCAATCTCGATCCAGCTCCAGAAATTCGTCATCGATGCAGATGGGAAAAAGTTACGCAAGTTGGCTGGAACCATCAGAGAAACCGGCTTTTTCAGCCTGCTTTTCGGGATTTCTTCATATACCGCATATACCAACGCCGCCGCAAGGTACGCCGTTACCGACACGCCATGTGCTTTTGCGCACTTATGAACTGCTTCCGCAGAAAGCAGAATCTCGGTAATTTCCATCTTCTCCTGCTCCAGATATTCGCCTTTGATCTGGTATGCCGGGCGGCTCTTTTCTTTTTCACTTTTCTTTCCGGTGTAATACTGGGAAAAGCTGTCCTCCTCGAAGTCCGTTTCCGTCAGCATATCTTCGCTGACCTTGGAAAATGTTTCCTCTGGATGGCGCAGGATCAGATAATTGCTCACCAGTTCTTTCAGAAACAGCATCGCTCCGGTGCCGTCTGTCAGGGCATGGAATACTTCGAAATTGATTCGGGTTTTATAGTAAGAAACCTGGAAAAGAAGCGTTTTGTGGTCGGGTACGTAAATCTCACTGCACGGCGGACGCTTTTCCTCTTCTACTTTTGCTGGCAGATCGCGCTGCTCCAGATAGAACCAGAAAAGACCTTTCCGCAGTACCATGGAAAACACCGGGTAATGCTCCATTGTCTCCTCCAGCGCTTTCTGCAGCAGATCCGCCTGGATGTCCTCTTTCAGTTGGCAGTAAAACCGGAAGACTCTCGTATCCTTTTTTCCGGTGGCCGCCGGAAATGCCTGTGCCGCGTTGTCCAGCTTTCTCCAGCGCGAAGAATGTTCTTTCTTCATTTTCTATGCCTCCTTACGCCTTCCCGGGTGTTAATTTTTTCTTCACTGCTGCTATGTTTTCCAGTTCTTCGTCTGCATTTTTCTGCTGTTTTTCTTTCCTTAAAAATGCATTCATATACTGAAAACTTTCCTGCACATATAGGTGTTCAATGCCAAGCGCAAAATAGCCGTGCAATGCACCCTTGATCCGATGATGTTCAACCAGATTGCCAGCCCTTTTCAGCTTTTTCGCATAATCCTCGCCCTCATCGCGCAGCGGATCGTACTGCGCCGTCAGTACCAGCGTGTCCGGCAGTCCCTGCAGATTTTCTGCCAGTACCGGTGCAAAGTACGGATTTTTGCGGTCTTCTTCGGTCCGCTGATACAGAATTACATAATCTTCCATTTTGACACTGGTCAGAAGGTATCCGGTTCCATTGGTTTTCACGGATTTGTACGGTGATTTCTCTGTGTAACAGGAATTCACCGCCGGATAAATCAAAATCTGTTTCCCCGGCAGCAGTTCTTTTTTATCCCTCGCCATCAGGCAGACCGCAGCCGCAAGATTTCCTCCTGCGCTGTCGCCCATGATCGTGACATTTTCCGGCGTTACCTCCGGCAGAATCTCCCCGCGCAGCATTGCCTGGGCGGCGGCGTAGCAGTCTTCTAAGCCTGTCGGGAAACGATGCTCTGGTGCAAGACGGTATTCTACCGATACAACAATCTGCCCCGTCGACTGCGCCATGCGTGCGCAGACACGGTCGTATGTCTCCACGCTCTCGGTTGTCCAGCCGCCGCCATGGAAGAACAGAATCGCTTCTTTTGCACCATGCTCCTCCATTTTTTCATCCGGGAAGAACAGCCGAATCGGAACCTTGTAGTCCCCATTATATATTTCCATATCCAATTTTCGCAGAAAAATACGGATCGGATCCAGCTTCTTGATATCGGCAAGCCGACGGGCGGATTCTACTTCAATTCCGCCGTAGGACAATACATTTAAAATGGCTTTGACTGCTTTTTTCATTCGCTCTCTCCTCTGTTGCTATTTTTCTGCTTCTGTTTTTCGTCTAGTTGCAATGTACTGCTTCAAAAATTCATACATCTGCTCATCCGTTGGCGGACAGCCTTTCAGATTGCATGCGAACCCGGAAGTACAACTTCCTACACCAAGCGCCCCGCTCTTTCCCCGGTATCCCTGCCCGATGCAGATTTTTTCGCGGAGTTCCGGCAGCAGTCCTTCCTCTTTCAGCCGGTCGAGCGCCGGGATCAGATAACCGTAGCAGGCACTGCAGGACTCAACTTCCTCTACGGCATCCTGCAGTTCCACGATCTTCCGTTTTTCCGGAATCACTCTTTTTTCACCAATTTCGCCAATTTGGCGGATTGAAAGCCGTGTGAGATCAGCGCTGCCCACGCCCAACTCTTCTGCCATTTTGACATACGGGACATCTTCTGGCTTATAATGCAGTTCCGCGCAGACATATGCATCGATCAACACCGGATCTAACCCAGCGAAAAGGCGATTCATAATAAACGGATTACCGCCATCCTCAAAGTCAAGGTCTCCGCAGATATTATCCACCAAAATAAAATCCTGATGAATCCCCAGCCCCAGATGCGCAATTGGCCGATGAAGTCCCATGGCATGAAAATGACGTTTTTCTTTATTCGGCAAGAGACCTTTCATGTTTTTCAGTGCGCAGGTAATTTTAGTCTGGCAATGGCCTTTCATGACCGGGACATTGATCATAAAATCCACCTTTTTCGCACATTCGCAAATTTGAAGTTCCATATCACCACACTGCACCGGCATGCTTTTTTCCTTCTGCGCATCGATAAGCGGAACGCCGTACTGTTCCGAAAGCATACGGTATCCACAGACCTCAAACGATTCCTCCGTCTTATCTCCGACCCAAGAGCCTTCCATGATTTGAAAGTTAGTAAATCCGTTTTCCTGAAGATATTCGATGATCCCCGCAACCACCTCCGGATGTGTCGTCCCTCCAAACTCCGCCGGGACAGGTGCTACCAGATTTGGCTTAATACCGATGAGACTGACCTTCGAAGGAATGAGCGTAGCTAAGGCACATTTGTTCAAAAGCTGTTTTGTCATTTCTTTATATTCCATTCCCTGTATCTGGATAATTTCGTTTTTATTCATTTAGTATTGCGGCCCCTTTATTCTGATTTGATTTTTTCTGACATTCGATATTCTTTAGTATATAATAGTTACTGCTTTCTTTCAACTCATCCAAAAACAAAATCATTTCCTGTGAACTGTAACCATTCCCATCATCTCCAGCTTCATAGAAAATTAAGCACTGTATGCTTGTAAGATTTCCAATCGCATTGTATAATAACTGGAAGACGGTACACAGAAAAAGTACCTCATCAGAAAGGAACTGACATGAGTTTTGAAGATGATTTAAAGGATGTCGGCGACAGTATTGGAAAGCTTGTGGATAATGCTGTAAATTCTCAGGATTTTCAGGAATTAAACCGGAAGATTTCAGACACCATCAACCAGTTTGTCTACCCAAACCGGAAGGGACCATTCCGTGCAAATGGCACACAGGAGCCGTCCCGCGGCTATTCCGCAGATACTTCCTACAGCAGCCAGCATTCTTCCCATAATAATACAACGCAGCAGACCGGACCGCATCACTATTCCTACGGGCCGGGAGGCACGATGCCGGGTAAGAGCGCGAACCCGGTTCCCAAACCTTCCCATACCTGGCAGACCCCGCAGAATACGGAATGGAACAGCCGCATACAGGAACGTCGTGTACTGCGCGAGCGTTTTATGCCATCCACCGATCTTGCACTTGTCGGCGGATTTCAGACGGCCGCCGGCTGGGGTGTCACCGGACTGTTCGGCTGCTGCACAGCGCTTAGTCTGTATTCCTTATTTGCAGGTCCAGACAACAGCGCGCTGATTCCTTCTCTTATTTTTGCCGCATTTACCATCGGCGGCGGCATTCTTCTGAAAAAGGGAAGTAAAAACCGGCGTCTGGTCCGCCATTTCCGCCAGATCTGTACGCTGATCGGCACAAAGGAATATATTTCCACGAAAGAACTCTGCGACAGTATGCACTGTGAGAAAGGTGAGCTTCTGACCGATATTACGACCATGATTGATAAATCCATGCTGCGCCAGGGCCACCTCGACGAGAATGGTACCTGTCTGATGGTGACAAATGACTGCTACGACCAGTACCGCGCAATGCTCGCCAGCCAGAGGGAACAGCAGATTGCTGAGCAGAAAGCACGTGAACAGCTGGAGGCCTCCGGTGTAACGCCGGAATACCAGCAGATGCTGGAAGAATGTGAATCGTATATTCAGAAGATCCATCAGTGCAACCTGGATCTGCCGGGTGAAGTCATCACAGCCAAGCTGAGCCGTCTCGAAACGGTTGTTACCCGGATTCTCGAGGAGGCAAAAAAGCGCCCAAAAGAAGCCGCCGCCCTGCGGAAATTTATGGATTACTATATGCCGACAACCTGGAAGCTGCTCGACGCTTACCGTTCCTTTGAGAACGAACCAATTCAAAGCGACAATATCCTCCGAACCAAGAAGGAAATCGAGGACACACTGGATACCATCAATGCCGCATTCGAAAAGCTGCTTGATGATCTGTTCCAGACAACGGCATGGGATATTTCTTCTGATATCTCTGTTCTGCAGACGATGCTGGCGCAGGAGGGACTGACAAATCAGGCAGGTCCGTCAAAGCAGGATATTGAGCCGCTTCACATGTAACTATTCAAAGCTATACAATTGAAATCAAATCACCGGTTACGTTTCCGTACCGAAGAAAAGGAGAATAGAAAACATGAATGATTTTGTAAAGGACACCACTGAAATTCCAAGCTTAAGTTTCGGCACTCCGGAGCCGGAACCGGAACTTCCGGTACAGCAGCCGGAAGAAAAGAAAGAGGTCATAGATGATTCTGTTCTGTCCGACGAACAGAAAGCCATGGTGGATGCCTTTGTTTCCCAGATTGATCTTGCCAATACAAACGGCATTCTGCAGTACGGTGCCGGTGCACAGAAGAAAATGGCAGACTTCTCCGAGAAAACGCTGGAGAACGTCAGAAGCAAAGATCTCGGGGAAATCGGCGATCTGCTCACCTCTGTTGTGACAGAGCTGAAAACGTTTGACGCAGAAGAAGAAAAGGGACCATTCTCTTTCTTTAAGAAAAGCACGAACAAAATCAATGCAATGAAAGCGAAGTATGACAAGGCAGAGGTGAATGTCAATAAAATCTGTGACGTGCTCGACGGCCACCAGCGGCAGCTTCTGAAAGACATTGCCATTCTGGATCAGATGTATGCACAGAACCTGAATTATTTTAAAGAGCTGACCATGTACATTCTCGCTGGAAAGAAAAAGCTGGAGCTGGTACGTTCCACAGAACTCCGTGATCTGCAGAATAAAGCGCAGATGACCGGAAAGGCCGAAGATGCACAGGCTGCCAAGGATCTCGAAGATCTCTGCAACCGATTTGAGAAGAAACTGTATGATCTGGAACTGACCCGTATGGTTTCGATCCAGACAGCGCCGCAGATCCGCATGCTTCAGAACAGCGATTCTGTAATGGCCGAAAAGATCCAATCCACACTCGTCAACACCATTCCGCTCTGGAAAAACCAGATGATCATTGCACTCGGCGTTCATCACTCGACTGAGGCTGCCAAAGCACAGCGCCAGGTTTCGGATATGACAAATGAGCTTCTGAAAAAGAATGCGGAGAATCTGAAGATGGCAACGATCGAGACTGCAAAAGAATCTGAGCGCGGTATCGTCGATATGGAAACCTTAAAACAGACGAACCAGAGCCTGATCTCTACCCTCGATGAAGTGATGAAGATTCAGGAGGACGGCCGCCAGAAACGTGCCGCCGCTGAAGTTGAGCTGGTACAGCTCGAAAATGATATTAAGAAAAAAATGCTGGAGCTTTCTGCAGGCGGACAGCACTGATACTTTTTGTATCCTATATAAAAAAAAACGGAGAAGCCGCTTTTTCTGTGGTTTCTCCGTTTTTTACGTCCTGTCTTACCCTTATCTCGGGCGTTCTGCCTTTTCATTCTTTCTTCGGTATTCCGTGAAATAAAATTCAATATCAAAGCAGGTCTGCTCATCGCCCTCTTCTACCATCTCCCAATCCGGTGATTCGTCAAGATCCTCAAAGAAGGTATCCGCCTGATACGTCATGTCAATTCGTGTGACGTATGCCGTATCACAGTATGGGAGAAGCTGACGGTAAATTTCTCCGCCGCCCGCAACATAAATATCGTCGTCCTCATACGGCTTTAACACTTCCATCAGCTCTTTGATACTGTGGACAACGGTTGCGCCGCGGACAGTCCATTCCGGATCACGGCTTAAAATAATATTCGTTCTGCCTTTTAAGGGCTGCCCTGCCGGTAGTGTAGCAAGTGTCTTTCTTCCCATCACGACAACGTGTCCCATCGTAGTTTCACGGAAGAATC
The DNA here is from genome assembly GCF_003480555.1 of Blautia sp. AM29-29. Classification (NCBI taxonomy): domain Bacteria; kingdom Bacillati; phylum Bacillota; class Clostridia; order Lachnospirales; family Lachnospiraceae; genus Blautia; species Blautia sp. AM29-29. Next base: position 77,143 of record NZ_QUJD01000010.1, on the reverse strand, counting down.
GCAGATCAGACGGAATACTTACCAGCAGCCGTCCCTGATATCCCAGACCCCATTTGCGGTCCGCACTTAAAATTGCTTTCATTTTGTTTCCTCTTTCTGTGTTATTTTCTCATCCATACTGCCGGAACGGAACCCTTCCAGATCCATCGTCAGGTAAGAAAAGCCGAGCTTTTTCAGATATGCAATCATTTCTTCTCTCTTCTCAAGCACTTCCCCCATACGCTCCGGTGCGATTTCAAGACGCACCACATCGCCATGTACACGCAGGCGGAGATTCTCTTCCGCACCGAACAGCGTATGAAGCCATGCTTCGCCGTCCGCAATCCGATCCAGAACGTCATAGTCAATTTCTGCCCCGTAGGGAAGGCGTGTCGCCATACATGGAGTGGATGGACGGTGTGCTACGGAAACGCCGTACTTTGCAGCAAGTGCTTTTACCTCTGTTTTTGTCACATGACACGCTGCAAGCGGGCTGATGACACCATATTCTCTCAGCGCTTTTCGCCCCGGCCGGTAGACATGAAGGTCATCCTCATTTGTTCCGTCGAGTACCTGGGTGACACCGTGATCGCGGGCAAATTCCAGAAGTTTCCCAAATAGATAGTGCTTACAGAGATAGCAGCGGTTTTCCGGATTGTAACGGATTGCCTCCTGCTCCAGCTCATCAACAAAAAGGACCTCATGAACAGCGCCAACCTCCTTTGCTACTCTTGTCGCTGTCTCCAGGTCGCAGGGCGGATGCAGCCGTGTCTGAAAGGTTACTGCATAAACCTTTGTTCCATATTTTGCAGATGCATCCATGACAAGCTTCAGCAGCAGACTGCTGTCCACACCGCCGGAGAATGCCAGACAGAGATCCTGTTTTGCAATCTCGTCAAGTTGGGTAAGCAATGCCTTTTCCTTATTCTGCATATCTGTTTTCTGTTCTGTCCGGTTCTTTTTCTTTTCCTGTAATTCCATCGTATCTGTCTTCCTTTCCTGTAAAATGGCCGATGTCTTCTTATCAGAAAATCCATCGGCGGCACTGCTGCCCCGATGGATTTTCTCATACAGGTATTCCTGTTCTATTTTTTATCGATATGTCGGATCGCTTCCGAAAGCACCGCCTGTCCAGGTATAACGGGTCGGGTTTGTCAGCGGATAATCCAGATTGTCGCCAATGCGGACCGTTGTTCCGCTGCTGACGTTATCATAAATCCATTTTGCATCGATTGCAGTCAGTCTGACACAACCATGTGACATCGGTGATCCCAGGGAATTGAAGTCTACGGCAGAGATCATATTCAGATCCGGTGTGCTGCTTGCTACGCCATGGAAGTAAACAGCGTCATAAATCTGTGATACATATGGTGCCCAGCACACATAATCTTCACCTCTCATTTGCTTCTTTTTCAACTGCCAGCCGATTTTATATGTTCCTGCTGCAGTGTAACTGATTGGATTTCCTACGGAGCAGATCATTGATTTGATCGGGGTATCGTAAGAACCGGTTGCACTGTTATAGCCGTAAATGGTGACACGTCCGCGGGTTCTGTCTACTGTAATGTATTTGGATGACGGATTGAAGATGCTTGTCACATCCTCCATCAGAGAACCGTCTGCTTTGCGGTAACGGCGGTATTTTCCGATGTACTCCCATCCTTCCGTGATTCTGCGTCCGGAAGCATCGAATTTGTACTGTTTTCCATTGATCGTAGCGGTGCAGTTCTGATATCTTCCGCCCCAGCTGCGGAAATAATACTGAGAACCGTTCAGTGTCAGCCACTGATCATGGTACATGCCGCCCCAGCTCTTGAAGTAGTACCAGTTCTTATCATGAAGAATCCACTCGTCATGTGCCATGCCGCCCCAGCTCTTCATGTAATAATAGTTACCGTCATGGTAAACCCAGCCGGTCAGCATTTTTCCATCTTTATCCAGATAATAATAATTTTTATCATAGAGGAACCAGCCTTTTTGCGTCCGTTTGGTTCCATCTGCATTAAACCAGTACCAGGTATCGCCGGACTTGCCCCATTCGTTTTTATACATACCACCCCAGCTCTTGAAGTAGTATTTTCCATCGAGCCATTCATTGGCAAGCATGGTTCCATCGGATTTCAGATAATACTTATTTCCTTTGTAGGTCAGCCAGCCGCTGGTATATTTTTTTCCATTTCCGTCAAAATAATACCATACATTGTTGACTTTTGCCCATGCGTTTTTGTAGGCCGCACCCCAGCTGCGGAAGTAATAGGTGTTATCCAGCCACTCATTAAAAGCCATTTTTCCATCGGCTTTCAGATAATAGCTGTTTCCATTGTAATCCAGCCAGGAATTCGTCAGCAGTTTTCCGCCGTCTGCAGTTGCCCAGTACCAGATTGTCTGCGTGCTGGTTTTAATTTTTTTCCATCCTGTTGTCGTCGAAACGGCTCCGTCAGCACCAACGTAATAATAATTTCCATTATAGCTTCCAACATCGTTGACACACATGCCGCCCCAGCTCTTGAAGAGATACATGGTTCCGTTCACATTCAGCGCGTTGTCTTCCATATGACCGTCTTCATGGAGATAATATTTATTTCCATCGTAATTGAACCAGCCTGTCCGTACGCCGCCCCAGCTGCAGAAGCTGTACCATTTTCCATCAATCTGTGCCCAGCCGGATTTATTTTTCTGATTACCGGTTTCCATCTCGAAACTTCCATCTTTCAAATTTCCGTTTGCATCAAAGGAAGCTGGTTTCATATAGTAGATTGCTGTATCTACCTTTTGCCATCCTGAAAGAAGTTCCCCTGTTTCCGCATCCACTAAGTACCAGTTAGAGCCAACCGTCAACCAGCTTACCGTACGATCTCCCTGCTGATACGCATTGTGATTTCCAAGAGATACAGTGCTGTCTTCTGCATTCAGATAATAGGTATGCGTTACATTGTTTTCATCAACAACAGTCTGGAAACCTGCCTCTTTTACGCGGGTTCCATCATTGCCAAACAGATATGTTACATCTCCTACTTTCTGAGTTGTGCTCCAGACTGCATAGCCTTCTTCATCGGCATAGTAATCATCCACACTGCCATCCTCAAATTTGATGGTAACAAGTTCATTTTTTTTCAGTTCCGGTGCAAATACTTTTCCTTCACAAATACCCTGCTGTCTCGAACCAAGTTCATCTTTTGCAGGATCTTCCCCTTCTGTCTCAAAGTAGTAGATTCCGGTTTTTCCATCTTCATCCGTCAGCTCTACTTCACCGGTCAGCATATAGCCATTTTCGTCAAACGCATAATCGACGCCGTCGATTTCTATTGGTCCGGTAGCAGCTACCACCTTATTATTCTCATCCAGAACTCCGTACTGAAACTGTTTCTTTCCATCTTTTTCAACGCTGTTCCAGCCTTCCTTCAGATTACTTACTTCCGGAGCCGGAGTTGCGCTCGGCGTCGGTGTCTCGGAAGGGGTCTCAGTTGGTGTTGCGGTCGGTGCTTCGGTTGGAGCCGGAGTCTCACTCGGTGTAACCTCTGGGGTCTCAGTTGGTGCCGGAGTCGGAGTCGTTTCTTCGTCTTCGGCCTGAGCTACAGTATCACTTTCCGAATTTACCGGTAATGGACTGGTTTCTGTAGAAGCTGCATATGCACCGGCTGGTGTAACACTTACCATGACGCCAAGTACGGCTGCGGCCAGAAACTTTCTTTTCATTCTTATTCATCCTCCCATTTTTTTACTCTTATACAATTTATAGCTTACTACATTTTTCCATCTATTTCAAGTTATCCGCCGGTAAAATACCTTACAAATTTCTTATGGTTTTTTCCGGTTTTTCGGGCAGAAAAAACCTCCCGGCTCCGGTTTTCTTGCCGGATACAGGAGGTTTTTCATTTGTTTCTTTTTTATTCGTTTACGGTAGTAGATCCGTAGATTTCTGTCTGAAGTCTGGAAATGGTTGCCGAGAAATCCGGAACAAGCATCTCACCCTTGCTGGAGTACAGATCATCGTATGGTACACGGCTCTGTACAATCTCATAGGAGAGGATCGTCGGCAGCTCGCCGATCAGCGTCATCAGTGTAGACTGGTCGATGTTATGGGTGACACTCGGAAGAATGGTATCTGCCAGCGCGCTCAGTTCTGTTACGCTGGAAGATTTCATCTCCTGCATCATTTTGCTTAATACCTCTCTCTGGCGCTCGGTTCTCTGATAATCCGAGTTTCCGACGTAACGAATTCGTGCATATGCAACCGCCTGATAACCGTCCACGTGCTGATCGCCGCTTGACGTATACTGATGTGCGGATGCATCTGCATTGCGAAGCTTGCACATTTCGTTGATATAGTTGTTTGCCACACGTACCTCATCATCACTCGGGGAAAGCTCGATTCCGCCGACGGCATCAATGATATCGATCATGGAATCAAAGTCAACGCTTGCGTAGTTATCAATCGGCAGCTTGTAGTTGTCTTCAATGGTACGGACAACCAGCGGGCCGCCGCCGTATGCGCAGGCTGCGTTCAGCTTCTTTACACCGACATCCGGAATATTTGCATACAGGTCACGCATAAAGGATGTCATGTGAATCTGCTTTGTATCTTTGTTGACGGATAACAGAATCATGGAATCTGAGTTTCCATACCACGTTTTGTCACGACGGTCAACACCGATCAGCAGAATATTGTATACATTGCTGTTGTTTGGAAGTTCAATGTCCTGTGTCTCATTTAAAATCTCAGACTGCAGGGCATCCGTCTCCTCATCAGTCAACCCGGTACTTTCGGTCTCAACCTCTGTGGATTTATTGATCGTGATTTTATCGTCGCTTACGTAGTTACTCTTGCTGTAATAGTGATTGATTACAGCATAGACACCGACGAGCACAACCAGTACAACTACGAGAAGGATGGTGAGCACATTAACCCAGCCGAATTTCTTCTTTTTCTTTCCTGAGGAATGGCGTCTTTCCGGGATTTCATCCTCGTCATCATATTCTTTTCTCATAACGACCTCTTTCATTTTCTTATTTTCCGGTATTTTCCAGCCGGATATCGTTTATAATATAGTCAAAAAACGGACTGCTGTCAAGTGTGCAGTCCGTTTTGATTAATTTCCGTTTGCAGTTCTTTTTCCTACCGCTGCATTTTCTCCCACTGGTTCAGTGCAGCCTCAATGACTTTGTCCATATCGTAATACTTGTATTCTCCAAGTCTTCCGCCAAAGATAACCTTCTCTTCTTTTTCCGCAAGTGCGGCATATTTCTGATAAAGTTCCTGGTTTCTGGCATCATTCACCGGGTAGTACGGCTCCATCCCCTCTTTCCAGTCGGTGGAATACTCTCTGGAAATGACGGTCTTTTTCTGGGTTCCGAATTCGAAATGCTTATGTTCGATCACACGCGTATACGGTGTCTCCCGATCGGTGTAGTTTACTACAGCCACGCCCTGATAATTGTCGGTATCCAGCACTTCTGTTTCAAAGCGCACCGTACGGTATTCCAGCTTGCCAAGTGCATAATCGTAAAACGCATCAATCGCTCCGGTGTAAATCACCGTCTCACCCATCGCCAGGTACTTTTCTTTATCTTCCAGAAAATCAACACCTGTCTGTACATCCGCTTTTTCAAAAAGCCGCTCTGTCAGAACGTTATAGCCGCCAATCGGAATTCCCTGATAAAGGTCATTGAAATAGTTGTTGTCATACGTAAAGCGCACCGGAAGCCGTTTGATGATAAAGCTCGGCAGCTCACTGCAGTCTCTTCCCCACTGCTTTTCTGTATAACCCTTAACCAGCTTTTCATAAATATCTTTTCCAACCAGTTTGATCGCCTGCTCTTCCAGATTTTTCGGCTCTCCCGGAACAGCTTTTCTCTGCTCTTCGATGATTGTTTTCGCCTCTTCCGGTGTGCGGATTCCCCACATTTTACTGAAGGTATTCATATTGAACGGCATATTATAAATTTCGCCTTTGTAGTTGGCAATCGGCGAGTTTGTATAACGGTTGAATTCTGCCAGCGAATTGACAAACTGCCACACCTCTTTATTCGAAGTATGGAAAATATGCGCTCCATACTTGTGTACATGAATTCCCTCGATTTCTTCGCAGTAAATATTTCCGCCTGTATGATCTCTTCGTTCCAGTACAAGACAGCTTTTCCCTGCCTGACCGGCAAGATAAGCAATCACTCCGGAATACAGACCGGCGCCAACCAGAACATAATCATATTTCTTCATTGTTCTTTCTCCTTACAGTTCTTCCCCAAGTCCCGTCCGGATGGAATTGACAAGGAACTGCAGAGCTTCCTCCTCGTCCTCTCCCTCGCAGAACAGCTCAATTTCGTCTCCGCATTTGACGCATGCGCCAAGGACGCTTAAGACGCTCTTTGCATTTGCTGTATTTCCATCTCCGTAGTGGAATGTAATAGATGATTTAAACTGCATTGCCTGTTTGCACAGGGTTCCGGCCGGGCGAAGATGAAGGCCGGTTGGATTTTTCACGGTCACTTTTCCGCTTACCATTGGTTTCCCTCCTAATTTGTTCCTGTCGTTTTATTTGCTACTGCTTTTTCTTTGATATGAATCGTTGTCTTGACACTGTCTACGAGCTCATAGCCATCCGGCAGTGTGATTTTTACCGGTACCTCGTAATCCCCGACACCCATTCCATTCAGATCTATGGATGCGTTGATCTGGGAAGTATCTAATTTGGCCAGATTTTTGTCCGATGCTTTAATGCGGATTGCAAGCTGTGTCTGATCATACAGAACGGTATAAGTGGACTGAAGATTGCCCGTCTCGATCTGATCGACATCAAGTTCAAATTCCCTGCTCTCATTCGGCATAACCGTTACGTGAACGGTAACGGATGCAGACGAACTGGAGGATACTTTCAGATCTGTCACATCGGCGAGAACATCGCTTAAGTCAACCGTCGTCTCCACATCGGAGCGCTGTCCTGCAACGGAGGTATAGTCTTCCGGAATTTCAATCGTATTGCCTTCATCCGCCAGCTTTGCAAGTGCCTCCTCGGATCCGACAACGGTGATTTCCTCCGGTGTGGTATAGATATTTTTAATCTGATAGCCGTCTGCCGGAGTTCCGCTGTACAGTGCACTCAGCTTAATACCGGATACACGGCGCCACAGTTCAATATCCACATCCACCTGCGGGGAGCCGCTGTCGAAATTCAAAAATTCCATCTGGGATTCCGGCATCTCATCCTGGTTTTTATCAATAATCATCAGATCCGCCGTGACGGTTCCGGAATTCCGCATATTGGTTACATCTACTTTTGCCACCACACTGCTGATCTTATTGATCAGGGACGTCGGGCCGGAAATGGTGATGCTCTCCGGATCGGAAGTCATCGTTCCCACTTCGTAATCTTTTGCCGGTTTCGTATTTCCTGCGTCAATTGTGATCGGGAATTTTTCGCTGTCCACATCCTCGATTTCCACAGGGATCGTTGCTGTCACTGTGCTCAGTTTTTCCTGTTTTACCATGGAGCACGCTGCCTTGATCGGCACATAAACCGGGTTTGTATCCATCGTCACAATCTGGGTCAGATCGGCCGTGACGGTGATATCCGATGCCTTCAGCCGGCTGACAACCGAGTTGTTGTCCGTGACAGTAACCGTGACCGTCTGGTATTCCTCCGCAATCTGGTATGTTTTCTTTCCGGCTGCGATGTAGGCTTCATTGGTCACCTGCACGGGGACATCAAAGCGCTCTTTCACAATCGGGTCATTCACACTGACCACAACGTACCAGATTACAATGGCAATCAGGATAGAAAGAATTTTTAAAGGGAGATTGTTCAGAAGCTTTTTCAGAATTTTCTTTTTCATTTCTTCTCTCCCTCCACTTTCTGACGCATTCCGCGGATATGCCATCCTTTCTTCTCTTCCGGTTTTTTCGCGAGCTTCTGGATTTTGTGAAGCTGGTCCCGAAGGTCGCTCGGTGTTACTGCCGTGTGGAGTTCTCCGCCGGAAGCATACGACACATTTCCGGTTTCCTCGGAGACAATAATCGTAAAGGAATCCGTCACCTCACTGATGCCGACACCTGCACGGTGGCGTGTTCCAAGATTCTTGTTCAGATCCATGTTGTCGGACAGCGGCAGGTAACATGTTGCTGCCGTGACACGGTTGTTCCGTACAATCACGGCTCCGTCGTGCAGCGGCGTATTGTGTTCGAAAATATTGATCAGCAGCTGGCTGGTCAGAACGCCGTCAATCGGGATTCCGGTCTTTTCATATTCCTCCAGGGTGATGGTCTTTTCGATGACGATCAGCGCTCCGGTCTTTACTTCTCCCATTTCAAAACTGGCCCTTACCAGTTCATTGATGGTTTTATCACTGAACCGTTCATTTTCCTCCTGGCCGCTCGCAAAAGAAATGGCAGACAGCGGATTCTTTTCTCCAATCTGCTCGACCACTCTTCGAAGCTCCGGCTGAAAGATAATTACAACCGCTGTGATCGCCGCCCCGCCGATGTTTCCGAACAGCCACAGAATCGTCTGCATTTTCAGCACGTTTGCAATGATGACAAAGACACCAATCAGAAAAATACCTTTCATCAGCGTATAGGCCTTTGTATTCTGCAGCCAGCGGATCAGGTGATAGACGAAAAATGCAATGAGCAAAATCTGCACAATATCAATCAGTTCAATTTGTTTTGGCAGCCCGTAGTCTGCCGTTCTTGTGACAATCCAGTTCCACACGCCACGCACACTGTCACTTCCTTTCTTTTCCCCCGGCCGGTTTTCTTCTGATTTTCAAAATTCTTTTAAAGATCCTTTAAGGTGTCCTCCAGCATGCTCTTATAATCCACATCCTGATAATCGCCCTCATCCAGCGGCGGAATTTCTTCTTCCTGAATTTCTTCTGTTTCGTTTATTTCTTCTGTTTCGTTTATTTCTTCTATTTCTTCTTTTTCCTCGATCTCATCAAGATCCCTGCTGTTCCCGGATTCTTCTGTATGTCCAAAATTTGCCAGAGCATCGAGTTCCTCGTCTGTCAGCTCCGGTTCTTTTTTCTTTTCATTCCGAATATAAGTCACACGACGCTGTGCCTTTGTCACATTGAATTTTGGAACGGCTTTTACGTAGTAATAATAATCGTCGTCATCATATTCCAGGTATTCTGTCCGGGTGTAGTCTGCACCGAACAGGAAAAACTCCAGAACAAATCCAACCAGACAGCCGGCCGCCGCCTCGATCAGAACCATCGGGAGTGCAATCTGTACATCCAGTGCCAGGCTTCCGGCAATCATAATAACCGCATAAGCAACCGAACCTGCCACAATGGAAATCTGCCATGCATAGTCCGCACTGCTGTGACGGATTGCATTGACAAGAAGTACGGTCAGTGCGCAGGCGATCAGAACCAGCAGCATTTCCTCATTGTGGAAGAGGCCGTTGAAAAATTCCTGTACGACTGCCGTGATCTCCGGTGCTTCCGCCGCATGAAGCAGCGGCTCCATTTTTCCGTGAATCATGTCGCACATATAGTAGACAACGACACCGCAGGCTGATGAAAATGCAGAGAGCGGCGTGCCGGCAAGACCATAGGCAACCGGAACGGCAGATGGCACGTGAAGCCAGAATGCGAGCGGTGTCAAAAGGAGTGCCGGCGCATCCTTCGGCACAAAGCGAAGATATAGAAACCAGAGCACCAGCAGAACCAGCGCCGCAAGACCCGCGATTACCATGTGAAGTGCAAAGCAGTGGCCGATGATCACCAGCATTGCAAGGAAAACCATTCCATTCAATGGCAGGATAGCGCAGATCAGTGACAGAATCAATACCACATACATGCTGTCCAGCATCTTCAGATAGCCGAGATTGGAATTAATACCACGAAATACAGCAAGAGCGAGCAGAAATTTCACAATCGGAAGTACGATTCCGCTGCAGGAGCCGTAAAACTCTTTTAATTTTTCTTTCAGTTCAATCAATACTGTCATGTTTCCTTCCTCCTGCGCCCGGATTTCTTCCCGCTTTTTTCCTGTTCCTCATACATGTTCTGCAGGTCATCCAGCTCTTTTCCATACCATTTCAGCTTTTTCTGTGCTCCCTGGTAACGGATCGTGCTGATCACATACACGGCAATGGAATAGACTGCCAGAAAACACAGATAGGACGCGATCAGACACCCTGCTGCAAACTGCAGGTCGATTGTGTCTATCTCGTCCACCAACCATTCAATATGATATAAGACTGCAACCGCAAGTACCAGAATGTATCCGATGGAAGCCAGAAAAAAATTTTTCAGAAGCTCTTTTCCGATGTAATCACTCCGAAAATAGCGGCCGATTCGTAAGGCATTTTTTTCTTCTTTTTTTTCAAAAAAAGCCAGTTTTGTCATCTGACGAATCCTTTTTTCGTCCAACATGCCTCTTGGTCTCCTCTTCCCGTTCTAAATTATGTTTATTTTACCATATGTTTCCGATATTGGAAAGCTATTCTCAAAATATTCACACACTATTTTACAATTGCCGCACAAACAAAATCCACCTGTTCTGCTCCATTCACTTTCAACAGTGACGCAATGGCATCAACCGTGCTTCCCGTTGTGTAAATGTCATCTACCAGAAGAATCCGGCAGTATTTCATCTGTCCCGGCTTTGCCAATGCAAAAGCTCCCTCCAGGTTTTTCCGCCGCTCGGCGGGACTAAGCTCTTTCTGGCGTTTTGTTTTTTTCACACGGCGGATCAGGCGGGCATTCATGGGAAGTTCCATTTCTTCTGCCAGCTTTTCTGCAAATACCTCCGCCTGATTGTAGCCGCGCTGCCGCTGTCTCGCCGGATGAAGCGGCACCGGAACGAGCACCTCCGGATTTCTTCTCTGGATCTGCTTTCCCACATAGAAAAACGCCGCGTGAGCATAAAATCCAGCGTATTCCTGCCGTTCATGATATTTGAACCGCATCAGGGAAGCCTCAAGTTCCCCGTGGTAACCGTACGGCGCAAAACCGCGGTCGAAGCTGTGTCTCGTTCTGCTGCAGTCCCGGCAGAACTCTTCCTCACTGCCCACGGGTTTCCCGCATTTTTTGCACCGCGCACCCAGAATCGGATGGATCTTTTCCACACAATTCCGGCATAGATACAGTTCCTCACGTGACAGCAGTCCGTCACAGATGGGACATCGTCTCGGATAAACTGCGTTTAAAAGCCAGTTTCCTGTTTTATTTTTTTCTTTCATGTAACCTGCGCTTTCCCTTATCCACTCTGCCGGATGCAGCCGCATCCATGCCCCGGAAAAACGTGTTTACGCGTTTTCTTCCTGCATTTCCCAGATTCTTCTGGCGAGCGTTGTATACCGGTTCGCCTCGATATGATTTCCGATCATTGCCTGGAATGTCACATCACTTCCGACGATGGTGACGCACTTTCTGGCTCTCGTCACGGCCGTATACAGAAGATTCCGCGTCATCAGCATGCGCGGGCCGCCGAGCAGCGGAATCACAACCGCCGGGTACTCGCTTCCCTGCGCTTTATGTATCGTTGTGGCGTAGGCGAGCTCCAGCTCGTCCGCCTGTTTGAACGTATAGTCTGCGAATTTTCCTTCCTCAAACTCCACGGTGATCACCTCGGTATACGGGTTGATACTCCGGATCATGCCGAGGTCTCCGTTGAATACACCCATACCGCGCTCCGCCACGATTCCGTTGATGCCGCGGATTTCCCACTCCATCTGGTAATTGTTGCGGATCTGCATGACCTTGTCGCCCTCGCGGAGGATATTACCTCCATTTTCCCGCTCGGCTTTGTCCGGTGCGGGCGGGTTCAGGTATTTCTGCAGAATCTGATTCAGATTTTCCACGCCGAGTGCACCTTTCCGCATCGGAGTCAGAATCTGGATATCCTGCGGGCGGGCATCCACATAACGCGGCAGTTTCTGGGACACCAGCGTCACCAGCACTTTCCAGATCACGTTGACATCGTACCGTTTCAAAAAGAAGAAATCTTTGCTCTTATTGTCCAGTATAACCTCTTCCCCATTATGGATCTTATGTGCATTGACAACAATATCGCTCTGGGATGCCTGCCGGAAAATGTGCGTCAGGCAGACAATCGGAAAGCATTCCGAACGGATCAGATCCCGGAGGACACTGCCCGGGCCGACACTTGGAAGCTGGTTCTGGTCTCCCACCAGGATCAGCCTTGTTCCCGGCACAATCGCGGAAAGAAGGGCATGCATCAGGTGGATATCAACCATCGACATCTCATCAATGATGATGACATCCGCGTTGAGCGGATTATCTGCGTTCCGCTCAAAATGCACATTTGCCGAGGAATCATCCACATTTCCCGTCAGTTCCAGAAGACGATGGATCGTGCATGCCTCACAGCCAGTTGCCTCTGTCATTCGTTTCGCCGCTCTTCCGGTCGGCGCTGCCAGGAAAATGTCGAGGCCTTCTGCCTCAAAATAATGGATCATCGCATTGATGGTCGTCGTTTTTCCGGTTCCGGGACCTCCGGTCAGGATCATAAGACCGCTGTATGCCGCCTCAACGACTGCCGTCTTCTGCATCTCATCCAGCTCGATCTGATATTTTTTCTCGATCTTTCCGATCCGCTTTTCGATTGCCTCACGGTCTTCCTCGCATGTAATATTCAGCTCATGCAGCATGCGCGCCGTACTCAGTTCCAGATAATAATACTGGCTGGCGTACACAATCCGCAGCGGCTCATCCCCTTCCCGTTCGGCCGGGAGCTCGCGGATGACCGCTTTTTTGTCGATTGCCATATCCTGCAGAGATTTCTGCATCCGCTCCGGTTCTACGCCGAGAAGTTCCTGCCCTCTCCGAAGCAGCACCGGTTCCGGCAGATAGACATGGCCTTCTGCCGTCGCCTGATTCAGCACATACGAAAGACCGCTCTTGATGCGGAATTCGCTGTCCACGGCAATCCCGATTTTTCCGGCAATCTCATCCGCCGTCCGAAATCCCACGCCTGCGATATCTTCCGCCATTTTATACGGGTTTTCCTTTAAAATCCGGTACACATTGTCCCCGTACTGCTGATAAATCTTTGCACCGAGATTCAGCGCAATGCCATATCCCGAGAGGAAAATCATCGCATTCTGCATTTCGGCTTTTTCTGCCACCTGCTGTGCAATTTCACGCGCTTTCCGCTCGCTGATTCCCTTTACCTCCGCGAGGCGCTCCGGCTCTTCCTCGATGATCCGAAGCGTATCGTCACCGAAGCGGCGCACAATTCTTGCCGCCAGCGCCGCACCGACTCCTTTGATCGCACCGGAACCGAGATACCGCTCCAATGCAACAGAATCCTGTGGAACTTTCGTCTCATAGGATTCAATGCGGAACTGCTTTCCATAGGCAGCATGTTCAATATAATCTCCTGAAGCCTCGATCAGCTCGCCCTCTCCGATCATCGGAAGCGTGCCGACGCATGTCAGCTCGCGCCCCTTCATGCTCAGATTCAGGACGGTATATCCGTTCTCCTCATTTCGGAAAATAATGTGTTCTACGTAGCCTTCTACTTTTTCTTTTTCACTCATCTTTTATCAAAACTGGCTTTCAAATTCATTCATCACTTCGCGGTACTGGCCGGTTCCAAGGGCAACGACGCTCGCCGGATTTTCTGCTGTCACGGTATTGATGCCGGTCCGCTCCTGGATCAGCTCGTCCATTCCGGCAAGGAGACTGCCGCCTCCGGTCAGGATAATGCCGCGGTCGGAAACATCGGATGCCAGTTCCGGCGGCGTTTTTTCCAGCACGGCACAGATCGCGTCCGCAATCTGGTTTGTCGTCTGGGCAAGGGCACCTCGGATTTCGTCGGAGGAAACCGTAATCGTCGCCGGAAGTCCGGTGATGACGTTTCTTCCCTTGATCTCCATCGTTTTCTCCTCGGCCCGCGGATAAGCGGAACCAATCCGGATTTTCACTGCCTCTGCGGTCTGTTCTCCGATAAATACGTTGTATGTTTTCCGTACATAGCGGATGATATCCTGGTCAAATGTCTCACCGGAAATCTTGACCGAATTGGAAACAACGGTTCCCGCAAGCGAGATCACAGCGATATCCGTCGTGCCTCCGCCGATGTCCACGATCATATTTCCGCATGGTTTCGTAATGTCAATTCCGGATCCGATTGCCGCTGCCACCGGCTCCGGCACGATCAGCACTTCCCGGGCTCCCGCCTGGTACGTTGCCTCCTCCACAGCCTTCCGCTCTACTTCCGTCACACCGGACGGTACACAGATGCTGATTCTCGGTTTCCGGAATGCTCTTCTTCCCATTGCCTTCTGGATAAAGTAGCGCAGCATGCGCTCGGTGATCAGAAAGTCCGTGATCACGCCCTGCCGCATGGGCCGGACCGCCATAATATTGCCCGGTGTCCGTCCAATCATCTGACGCGCTTCTTCTCCAATTGCCCGTACTTTATCTGCATCTTTATCATACGCAACTACGGACGGCTCCTTTAATACAATGCCTTTTCCCTTGGCATAGACCAGGATGCTGGACGTCCCCAGATCAATTCCGATATCGGTCGTTGCAGCCATAGTAATCCCCTTTCCTGTTCTCTTTTATTTTTCTTTATTTTAATCTGTTTGAAATTTGTATAGAATAAGTTCGGGTTCAAAACACCCGAAACCCAAAAGGATCGAATGTGCTCTGAACCCAACCCGCTTCTTATTATATACAATCCCTTTTAAAATGGAAAGGATTTTTTAGAGATATTTTTCGACATATTTTCCGGTGTAGGATACCGGGCTCTTGGCCACTTCCTCCGGCGTTCCGCACGCAATCACGGTTCCGCCGCCGTCTCCGCCCTCCGGTCCGATATCAATAATATAGTCCGCCGTCTTGATGACATCCAGATTGTGTTCGATAACAACGACGGTATTTCCGCCCTCGGACAGGCGGTGCAGAATCTCCACCAGTTTGTGGACATCCGCAAAATGAAGTCCCGTCGTCGGCTCGTCGAGAATGTAGATCGTTTTTCCCGTGCCGCGGCGGCTCAGCTCTGCTGCGAGCTTGATACGCTGCGCTTCTCCGCCGGACAGCGTGGTGGACGGCTGGCCGAGGCGGATGTAGGAAAGGCCGACATCGTACAGGGTCTGTAATTTCCGGAAAATCGACGGTACCGGCCTGAAGAATTCCAGTGCCTCCTCGACCGTCATATTCAGCACATCGTAGATGCTCTTTCCTTTGTATTTGACTTCCAGTGTCTCACGGTTGTACCGTTTTCCATGGCAGACCTCACACGGCACATAGACATCCGGCAGGAAGTGCATTTCGATCTTCAGGATACCGTCGCCGCCGCAGGCCTCGCATCGGCCGCCCTTCACATTAAAGCTGAATCTTCCCTTCTTGTAGCCGCGCGCCTTGGCATCCTGCGTTGCCGCAAACAGGTCGCGGATCTGATCGAACAGACCTGTGTATGTTGCCGGATTGGAACGCGGTGTTCTTCCGATCGGGGACTGGTCGATGTCGATGACCTTATCGAGCTGTTCCATACCGATGATGTCTTTGTGTGCACCCGGAATCGTCCGCGCACGGTTCAGATCTCTTGCCAGCCGTTTGTACAGAATTTCATTGACAAGGGAACTCTTTCCCGATCCGGAGACTCCGGTCACGCAGGTCATGACACCAAGCGGGAAATTCACGTTGATATTTTTCAGATTGTGCTCTTTTGCTCCGACTACCTTCAGCCAGCCCGTCGGCTTTCTGCGCTCGGACGGAACCGGAATTTTCAGCTCTCCGCTTAAGTATTTTCCGGTGATGGAATTCGGATTTTTCATCAGATCTTCCGCTGTTCCGATCGCCACCAGCTCTCCGCCGTGCTCACCGGCTCCCGGGCCGATATCGACAACGCAGTCAGCGGCGCGCATCGTATCCTCGTCGTGCTCCACGACGATCAGGCTGTTTCCGAGGTCACGCAGATGTTTCAGCGTCGCGAGAAGTTTGTCGTTGTCTCTCTGGTGAAGACCGATGCTCGGCTCGTCGAGAATATAGGCGACACCGACAAGGCCGGAGCCGATCTGCGTTGCCAGACGGATTCTCTGCGCCTCACCGCCGGACAGCGATGCCGTTCCGCGCGCCAGGGTCAGATAGTTTAATCCGACATCCGCAAGGAAGCTCACACGCGCACGGATCTCTTTTAAAATCTGCTTTCCGATCAGCAGCTGCTGTTCGGAGAGTTCGAGGTTCTGCATAAACTTCTGCAGATTGTCGATGGAAAGGGATGTTACTTCAAAAATATTTTTATCTCCGACCGTCACACCAAGCGACGTCGGTTTCAGACGCTGGCCATGGCACGCCTGGCACGGGGTCACACGCATGAAGGTTTCGTATTCCTGTTTTGTAGAATCCGATCCGGTCTCACGGTAGCGGCGCTCTACATTTTTGATCAGCCCCTCAAAAGCCACATCGTACACACCGACGCCGCGCTGACCGCGGTAATGCACCTTGACGGATTTTCCGTTCGTTCCGTAAATCAGGATATCGTGGATTTTTTTCGGATATTCACAGAACGGAGTGGAAAGGGAAAAATCGTACTCCTCTGCGAGCGCATCGAGAATGGCTCTCGTATAGCTCGATTTGTCCGTGCAGGACTGCCAGCCGAGCACGGTGATGGCTCCGTCTGCGATGGATACGGTCTTGTCCGGAATCATCAGATCCTCGTCGAACTCCATCTTGTAGCCAAGGCCGGCACAGCTCGGGCAGGCGCCGAACGGGTTGTTGAAGGAAAAGCTTCTCGGCTCAATCTCCTCCATGCTGATGCCGCAGTCCGGGCAGGAAAAGCTCTGGCTGAAGTTGAGCTGATTTCCGTCCATCGTGTCGACCACCAGAAGGCCGTCCGCCAGATCCAGTACATTCTCGACGGAATCCGTCAGACGTTTTTCAATGTCCGGTTTGACTACAAGACGGTCCACAATAATGGAAATGTTGTGTTTCAGGTTCTTATCCAGCGTAATCTCCTCGGACAGCTCATACTGGCTGCCGTCGATCATCACGCGGACATAGCCGCTGCGTTTTGCCTGTTCGAGCACCTTTTCGTGTCTTCCCTTGCGGCCGCGCACAACCGGCGCGAGAAGCTGGATTTTCGTCCGCTCCGGGAGTGCCATGATCTGATCGACCATCTGGTCCACCGACTGGCGGCTGATGACTTTTCCGCACTTCGGGCAGTGCGGAATACCGATTCTCGCGTACAGAAGACGGAAGTAATCGTAAATCTCCGTCACGGTTCCGACGGTGGAACGCGGGTTCCGGTTCGTCGATTTCTGATCGATCGAAATAGCAGGCGGCAGGCCTTCGATGCTGTCCACATTCGGTTTTTCCATCTGTCCTAAGAACTGGCGCGCGTAGGAGGAAAGGCTCTCCATGTACCGCCGCTGGCCCTCCGCATAGATCGTGTCAAACGCAAGCGAACTCTTTCCTGAACCGCTGAGGCCCGTAAATACAACAAACTGGTTTCTGGGGATATCGACATTCAGTGCTTTCAGGTTGTTCTCCCTGGCTCCCCGTATTCTGATAAACTCTTTTTTCTCTGCCATAACTGTTCCTCTTATTAATTGGAATCCCTGTCCGGACAGGGACAGGAATCTTGTCTCGTTTTCTCCCATTATAGCACACCGCCGTGCGTTATGCAAACATTTGTTCTATTTCTTTATCATCTTTTTACAGCAGAAAATCTGCCAGAATCACATTGCTGACGGAAATCCCATCGCGTGTCAGAGCCAGGCGCCCGCTGTGTTCCCGTAAAAGATGCACCGCTTCGTATTTCTTCAGAACCCCGCCGTATACGGCATGGATCTCCTTTCCAAACTGCTCCTCAAACTCCGCCGTCGAGATCCCTTGTGTCATTCGAAGGCCGAGAAACATAAATTCTTCCATGGCATCCTGCCGGGAAAGAATTTCCTCATCCTCACGGATCTTTTCCAGTGCTCCGCACGCTTTCAGATACAAAGATCGATCTGCCGTGTTCGTCCACCGGCGGTTTCCGAATAACGATGCCGCGGAAGGCCCGAACCCCAGATAATCCGTCCTTTTCCAGTAGCCGATATTGTGGCGGCATGCGAAGCCCGGCTTTGCATAATTGGAAATCTCATACTGGAAAAAGCCGTATTCTGCGAGGATTTCCGCCGTTCTGGCATACATTTCGCGTTCTGTGTCCTCATCCGGCAGATCCAGTTTCTGCTCCGCAAACGGGGTTCCCGGCTCCACGATCAGGCTGTAGGCGGAAATGTGCTCCGGAGAAAGCTCCGCGATCGTCCGAAGACTCTCTTCCCATTTCTTTTCACTCTGCTCTGGCAGACCTGACATCAGATCCACGTTGATATTCGCAAACCCGGCATCCCGTGCCAGTGCAAAACTCTCCTGAAATTCCGCAAACGTGTGGATTCTTCCCAGCCGTTTCAGCTCCTCATCGTGAACCGACTGACAGCCGATACTGATCCGGTTGAAGCCGCTCTTCCTGTAACATTTCAGTTTTTCCGCATCCAGCGTTCCCGGATTGGCCTCCAGCGTAATCTCAGCATCCTCTGAAAAAACGTACTTGCTCCGCAGTTTTTCCATCACACGGGCGAGCATTCCGGCATCCACTGCGGATGGTGTTCCGCCGCCGAAAAAGGCGGAAATCACTTCACTTTCTGCCGTCTCTTCCGCTGCATCGATTTCTGCCAGCAGAGCCTCTTCATACTCCTTCTGCATTGCTTTCGTGCCCGGTCCCGAGACAAAATCACAGTAGGCGCATTTCCGGATGCAGAACGGGATATGCACATAGAGTTCCAGTGGTTTTCTTTTTTTATTCATTCTGCTTTTCCTCCGTACGATCGAAAGACCGGCCCCTGCGCTCCCGCAACAGCAGGCGGCGCCGACAGGCCGGTCTCATTTTTATTTCTTAATTTTCATCCAGTTTCAGCACGCTCATAAAGGCTTTCTGCGGAATCTCCACGTTTCCTACCTGGCGCATCCGCTTCTTACCTTCCTTCTGCTTCTCCAGCAGCTTCTTCTTTCGGGAAATATCGCCGCCGTAGCACTTGGCAAGGACGTCTTTGCGCATCGCGCGGACGGTTTCTCTGGCGATAATCTTCGATCCGACAGCCGCCTGGATCGGGATTTCGAAGAGCTGCCGCGGAATCTCTTCTTTGAGCTTCTCGCACATCTTTCTTCCGCGCTCGTAGGCAGATCCCTCGAATACGATGAAGGACAGCGCATCCACTTCTTCTTTATTGACGAGGATATCGAGTTTTACAAGCTCGCTTCTCTCATAGCCGAGCAGCTCGTAGTCGAATGACGCATAACCTTTGGAGCGGGATTTTAAGGCATCAAAGAAATCGTAGATAATCTCATTCAGCGGGAGATGGTAATGAAGCATCGCACGCGTCGTCTCCATGTATTCCATTCCCTGATACTGGCCTCGTCTCTGCTGGCAGAGCTCCATGATCGGTCCGATGTAGTCGGTCGTCACCATAATCTCTGCTTTTACCAGCGGCTCTTCCATATAATCAATCTCGGACGGGTCCGGCAGATTCGACGGGTTGGTCAGGTCAATGACGGTTCCGTCGGTTTTGTGAACCTTATAGATAACGCTCGGTGCGGTCGTCACGAGATCCAGATTGTACTCACGCTCCAGGCGCTCCTGAATAATTTCCAGGTGAAGCAGTCCAAGGAAACCGCAGCGGAAGCCAAAGCCCAGTGCTGCCGATGTCTCCGGCTCGTAGAAGAGGGATGCATCGTTTAACTGCAGTTTTTCCAGCGCGTCGCGCAGATCGCCGTACTGTGCGCCGTCGGCCGGGTACATGCCGCAGTATACCATCGGGTTGACTTTTTTGTAGCCCGGCAGTGCTTCTGCACACGGACGGTCGGCATCGGTCACGGTATCACCCACGCGGGTGTCGCGCACGTTTTTGATGCTGGCGGTGATATAGCCTACCATTCCGGCGGAGAGCTCGTCGCACGGGATCAGACGGCCTGCGCCGAAGTAGCCGACCTCGACAACTTCCTCGACAGCGCCTGTCGCCATCATGCGGATTCTCGTTCCTTTTTTCACGCTTCCTTCCATTACACGGCAGGAAATGATGACGCCGCGGTATGCATCGTAAACAGAGTCGAAAATCAGTGCTTTTAACGGTTCCGTCGGATCACCTTCCGGTGCCGGAATTTTCTGTACGATCTGTTCGAGCACCTCGTCCACGTTCAGGCCGGTTTTTGCGGAAATCCGCGGAGCATCCTGCGCTTCCAGTCCGATGACATCCTCGATCTCTGCAATTACACGGTCCGGCTCGGCGCTTGGAAGGTCTACTTTGTTGATGACCGGGAACACATCCAGGTCATGGTCAAGGGCGAGATAGACGTTGGCAAGGGTCTGCGCCTCGATACCCTGCGATGCATCGACAACGAGCAGCGCGCCGTCGCATGCGGCAAGGCTTCTGGAAACCTCATAGTTGAAGTCAACATGGCCCGGGGTGTCAATCATGTTTAAAATGTACTCCTCGCCGTCGGCCGCTTTGTATACGGTACGGACCGCCTGTGCCTTGATCGTGATGCCGCGCTCACGCTCCAGATCCATATTGTCCAGCACCTGATCCTGCATCTCACGCTCGGTCAAAAGGCCTGTTTTCTGAATAATACGGTCCGCAAGGGTTGATTTTCCATGGTCGATATGGGCAATAATACAAAAATTACGAATTTTACTCTGATCTATTCCTGACAAGTTTTTTCCTCCTGCTTTTTCACGGGTTAAATATCAATTTTATCTCATGTCTATTTTGTATGATACGAAATTCCACTCAAAAAAGCAAGATAAATTTATCCGCCTGATGCCGGACTTTTGCCCGACAGAACCTTATGCAGGATATCCGCAAACGGCCCCATTGCATTTTTCACCTCCTCGACCGTATTCGTCTGCGCACCAACCTCGAGAAGAACAGATCTCGGGCGGAGATGGAGGTTGTAGCGGTAGCCTTTTAAATAGATACAGCGCGAAAAGCCGGGATAATACTGTTTTGCCTCATACTCCATCTGAAAGGAAAATGCAAGGTTTTCCTCCTGATACGGATTGGGCAGGCTTGTCAGTTCGCCGCTTTCTTTCGTGCGGGAAAGGCCGTTGAAAAACATGATCTGCGCGGTCGGCTTTCCGTTGATTTCTGTCACAAGACGTTTTGAACCATTGACCCCGTCCCGGTGCAGGTCGATCACGACCTGAATGGACGGGTGTTCTTCCAGCGCCGCTGCGATGACCGGCTCCGCGTAGTTGTAGGCGCGGCTCCGCTCGAGACAGCCTTCTTTCATGTCAAATGCCTCTGTAATATGAAGCACTTCGTATCCGTACTGCTTTTCCAGAAGCTCCTGCAGATCATCACCGAGGCCGATTACCGTGTCCGCTCTTTCTCCCGGACGGGAATCGGCGAAGGTTTCCTGCGAATGGGTATGATAGATCAGAATCTGCGGGCCTTCGGCATTTTCCGGCAGGGTCAGGTCTTTTCCGAGCAGGGTGCTGCCGTCGATCTCGCCCGGCAGGACCGAAGTGTTGGGATCGACAACGAAGAAGCGGTTCAGGAGCGCCTGCGGGTCAGCAAGAAGGTCAGGGGAAATTGTCTCCTGAATCGTGTCGGCCTCCGGGTAGAGAATCTCACGCGGTGCGCCGCCGGTTTCGATGGTCTCCTCCGGGACAGACTGTGGCGCTTCGGGTTCTGCCGTTGATGCCGACTCTCCGGCTGCCGGTTCTGTGATTCCTGTTTCCGTCTGCTCCGGCTCCGTGATTTCCATTCCATCTTTTTGAGTTTCATCTTTTTGAGTTCCATCCTTTTGATCTTCCTCAGTTCCCTGCTCCTTCGATTCTGTCTGCCCTCTTTCTGCTCCCGGTCCCGGATTCGAATCCTGCTTCGCCGTATCCGTTTCCGCTGCTTCTGTCCCGGCAGACAGCTTATTTTCTGCCGTGCTTCCCTCCCGAAGCGCCGGTATCTGATCCCGCACTGCCGCGAGGAGATTTTCCATCCATCCCCTTCCGTCCTCTTTTCCGTCATAAAAAAGAAGCGGCATCATCACATCCACGGATAACTGCTCCGCCTGTGCTGCCGCCCGCTGCAGCAGAACTTTCCCCTCTGAGAAATGATTTTTCCGGAGAACCGCTGCACTGCGGAACAGCAGTATACTGCAGGACAGGAAAAGACATCCCCATCCGAACCATCGTCCATTTCGCCTGGCATTCCACATATTATCACCATATTCATGATATGTTACAGTTCCCCGGAAAATGCCTGATTCATACCTGCCGCAAGAACCCCGGCCAGGCGGCGGACCATCTCGTCGATCTCTTTTGTCGTCACGTAAAGGCTTTCGAGCGCCGGTGAAATGACTTCTCCCAGAAATTCATCCATCTCGGACTCCTCCAGCGATTCCAGAACGCCTGCGACGGCATCGTGGACGATCGTTCCTGCCCCTACAACGGTCGGCACACCGATTCCGATGACCGGCACGCCGAGCGTCTCCTGATTTAAGGCATTGCGGTGGTTTCCGACGCCCGAGCCCGGCCAGATTCCGGTGTCGGCAAGCTGGATCGTACAGTTCAGCCGGTGAATACTGCATGCGGCAAGGGCATCCACGGCGAGAATCACATCTGGATGGGTCTGTTCTGCCGTTCCGCGCAGGATTTCCACTGCCTCCATGCCCGTCTGTGCCATAACGCCGGGAGCAAGGGCACTCACTTCCCGGCCCTTCTTTCCGTAGGTGCGCACCAGATGGCGCGTAACGTTAAGCTGCTCCACCGTCTCCGGCCCGAGCGCATCCGGCGTGATGCCGCGGTTGCCGAGGCCGGCCACAAGAACGGATCCGCACGCTTCCGGCACCATTTCCATCAGACAGTGGGAAAACTCCTCCGCCGCTTTCCGGCTCTCCTCCTCGTCTGCCGTCAAAAGCAGCGGCGCTTCGATCGTCACATACGTCCCTTTCGGCTTTCCCATCATTTTTGCACCCTGCTCCGATGTGATTTTCACAATGGTTGTCTGAATTTCCGCCTTTCTTTTCTTCTTCTCAATCTCGACCCCGGAGATCTCCACATGGTCCCTCTCAAATTTTTCCTGATTCTCCATCGCCAGGTCTGTCCGCATCCTATACTTTCCTATCATACTTTTCTCCTTCTCCTGTATTTTTGTTGTAGTTTTTGCAATTTTTCCAAAAATATGTATTGACAAACCATGCGAAATATTATAGGATAATAAAGCATGTTTCAGTGGAGCGCCCGTGTCTGTTCCATTGAATAACATCCCTTAAATCACATTAATTTTAAAAATATTGGAGGTGTACAGTTTGGCTAACATTAAATCCGCAAAGAAAAGAATCCTGGTAAATCAGACAAAGGCAGACCGCAACAAAGCAATCCGTTCTGCAGTTAAGACTTCTATGAAAAAAGTAGATGCTGCTGTTGCTGCAAACGATAAAGAGGCTGCTGCTGCTGCATTAGTAAATGCGATCTCTACCATCGACAAGGCTGCTTCTAAAGGCGTTTATCATAAAAACAACGCTGCCAGAAAAGTATCCAATCTGAGCAAAGCTGTAAACTCAATCGCATAATCAAGATATAAAACAAAGAGAACTTAGTCATACCGTCATGTGGCTGGGTTCTTTTTTTATGCTTACCAAAAGAGTGCGCCGCGACAGATCTTTTGATAAACACAGAACAAGGCGTATCGGCCAGTTTTCCTGTACCGGTACGCCTTGTTCTTTTTATAGCAATCCCCGAAAATAATGCAAAAAATTCAGCACCGCAGAGCGTGAATTACTGCGTCACAGATTTTCGTCGTACCCCGGTACGCCTTCAAATCTGTTCCTTGCAATTCGCGCTCAGCAGCACTGCCTTTTTTGCATTATTTTCGGGTCTTGCTATAGAAAACTCTGCTCTTACGCCGCCCTGCTGTATTTCGTAATCAGCAGCTCCACGCTCAGCAGATCGGAAATTTTTCCCGTCTTCACGTCCTCTTCCATCTGCACGCAGTCATTGACCGCCGCTTTTAATTCCTCCGCCGCATACTGGCGCGACATGGGAATATAGTTCCGCACAACGAAGCTCTGCAGTCCCGTCCGTTTTGCGATCGTCGCCTGATCGCAGTGCTCTGCCAGCAGCTCTTTGACCTGCAGCAGCAGATTGAACTGGCGTGTCAGCAGAAAGAGAATCCGCATCGGCGGCTCCTTTAAAGCCAGCAGATCCTGATACAGATCAAGCGCTTTCCGCTGCTTCTTCTCCGTTACCGCGCGGATCATCTCGAAAATCCGGTTCGTAATCTGCGTTGTGCAGACTGCCTCGATATCCGCCCGCGTGATCACATCTCTTCCCATCGTATAGCTGAGCAGTTTTTCCAGCTCCTGCGAGATATTTCCCATATCCGTGCCCGTCTTTTCCAGAAAATCTTCCATATCCTGGCGCGTGATCTTTTTTCCCTCTTTTTTCATCATGCCGAGTACCCAGGTCATCAGCGTCTTTTCGTCCTGACGAGCAAATTCCACTGCTCTTCCCTGCTTCTGCACCGCCTTGTACATACGGTTCCGCTTATCGACTTCCTCCTCCACGAAGATCAGCACCAGATAATCCGGCAGGGATCCCATGTAGTCTGCCAGCGCGTCGGCTTTGTTTTTGAAAAATCCTGTATTTTCCAGCAGAATCACACGGCGGTCCGCAAAAAACGGCATCGTCTCCGCAAGGTCAATCACTTTGGGAATCTCGGTTCCTCTTCCCTCAAAGCGGGAGAAATTCATCGTGTCGTCCTCCGGCAGCAGTGCGTTTTTCAGCTTGTTTTTATACTGATGCTTCAGATAGGCTTCTTCTCCGTAGAGCAGGTAGGCCTGCTTAAAATTCTGCGTTTTGATATCTTCTAAAATGCTTTTCATTCCATCCTCTTTCTTTTGTTCCGGCAGAAGCACGTTTGCGCAGTGCCGCAGCAGCCGGAGCTTTTGACCATTCAGGAGACGGGAAATTCCACATCCGACCGGTATCCGTGAACCGCCAGGCGGTCACGCTTCAGCTGTACTGTCACGGCTCCATCCACCGGTGTTCCGTAGATATGGCTTTTGCAGGCACGAAGCCGCTCCAGCAGCTCCCGGTGCGGATGGCCGTACCGTCCCGGCCACGCGCAGGAAATCAGGCTGATCTGCGGCTGTATGCGGTTCAGAAATGCCTCGCTCGTTGAATTTCTCGAGCCGTGGTGCGCCACCTTTAAAATCTGGCACCGCTCTGCCGCCCCCAGGACCTCTTCTTCTCCGCTTCCCTCCAGATCTCCCGTCAGAAGTGCGCGGCAGGCACCGCAGGAAAGCTGTAATACAACACTTCCGGCGTTTTCCTCTCCCGTATAGTCTTCGCCCGCTCCCGGATGAAGTACCGATACGGTGAGTTCTCCTGCACGGATCTCGTCTCCCTTTTTTAGATATTCTACCATAATTCCCGCTTTTTGTGCGGCTAAAATAAAAGGATTTTCTTTTTCGCTTCCTTTCATCCACACAGGCAGGAACAGATGGCGGATGCGAAGCGCCGTTTTCTGCTCCCCGATCAGCTCCAGCAGTTCGAGGATTCCGTTCGTGTGATCTGCGTCCGGGTGCGTGACAACAACGGCATCAAGAGCGGCAATGCCGCGCTGTTTCAGATATGGGAGAATCCTTTTTTCCCCGACCGCAGACGCACTGCTGCTCCCGCCGTCATTCAGCATCACAAAACGGCCGCTCTCCACCACCAGCGAATCGCCCTGGCCGACGTCCAGCGCTGTAATGGAAAACGTTTCCCGGGGACGGTAAAAAAGCAGAACACAGGCAAAAAACATGGTAATACCAAAGAGCATCCGCTCCCGCTTTCGTGCCTGCGCACCTTTTCGTTTTGCCCCCTCCGGATTCATCTCCCGTTTTCGTTTTCGCACATACAGTATCACCAGCAGACCGGTCAGAATGATTCCATATCCTGCCATCTGCCATTTTTCCGGCTGACCGCAGATCCACACATTTCCCGGAATCTGTGCGACCGCCGCTGTCATCTGCCGCAGAAGTGTGAGCAGGAACCGCGTCGGAAGCAGAACAACACTTCCCGCTTTCACGCTTGCCAGTCCCGCCAGAAGCCCCGCAGCACCCGTCAGCAGCACCGCCGTCATGACAGCTCCTGCAAACAGATTCGGCAGAAACGCAAAGAGCGGAATCTCATAAAAATACCACGCCTGCAGCGGGATCATGACAAGCTGCAGGGAAAGGTACACCATCGCAGCCTCTTTTCCTTTCACCGCAAGCTTTTCCAACCCCGTTTTTTCCCCGCGTCTCTTCCGTTCCGCCTTCTCCCCCGCCAGAACCGGATAAACCCCGGAAATGGCTGTTACTGCTCCAAACGAAAGCCAGAACCCGCTCTGCTCCAGATACGAGGGGTTTTCTGCCAGCATCAGAATTGCCGCAAGAGAGAGCGCACTTAAGGAATCATACGTCCTTCCCACTGCGACAGCTCCCATCCGCACCGCAAACATCACCACTGCACGCACGGTCGCCGTTCCGCTGCCGGTAAACATGCCATACAGCACCATACCGGCGGCCGCTGCCAGAGACGCGGAAGTTTTCGGCAGATGCAGCGCCATCAGCAGCCGTCGGAGTGCCATGCCGAGCAGCATCAGATGCATGCCGGAAACGGAAACCAGGTGCAGCAGACCGCTCTGCCGATACGCCAGATACGTCTCCTCCGTGAGTTCCGACCGTTCCCCGAGCAGCATCGCAGAAAGCACACCTGCCTCCTCCTCCGGCATCATTTCTTTTAAAACGGCACAGCACCGCTCCCGCTCCAGCCGGAGCGCTTCGCCGAGATTCCACCGCCCGGCATCCACAACTTCCTCCCGCTCCGAAATCACGTAAAACGCACAGCCTTTTCCCTCATAATATGTTTTCTCATCAAACATCCCCGGATTGCGCGGGCTTTCCGGCTTTTTTACAGTTCCGTACACCCGCACAGCGGCTCCGACCGGCAGATCTCCCCGCTTTGCGAGCAGATAAATTTTCCCTTTGCTTCCCTCCCCGCGCAGCACATACCCGTTGTTGCTGCTCTTTTTCTCATACGTTTCAATTGTCCCTGCAATCCACACCCTGCTGCCCTGCTGCGCCTGTTTTTCGTATTTCGGGTCAGAAAAAGGCGTGCCAAGAGGCACGCCCGCAATCCGCAGCAGCACAAGCACCAGCATGAATCCAAGACACGCCAGGCACATGGGCCGTTTTCTCATGTATCTTTTTCCTCCAGATAAGACAGGTCTTCCTCGTAGAACTGATTGAGTTTCATCGTTTCACGGAAGGTTACATCGCTCTCTCCGTTGATGGAAAACTGCACCTTATCCACCTTACAGTTCGCCGTGATGGAATCCACCACCGCATAAATCGGAATCTGCTCCGCCACACTCAAAAGTGCAGAATCCTTAAAAGATTTGTCAAAATTCACATAGGCAATCCGGTCAGACGTTGTAACGCTGAGGACATTCATCGTCTCAGGAAATACTGCGTAGTGGCCGTCTTCTTTCGGCCCCTTCATCAGCTGCTCCACCACGACACGCTCCAGCGGAATGTTCGTGCTGTACGGAACCCGCCGTGTCTCCTTCACCAGCCGGTCGCCCGCTTCATTTGCAAAATACAGTGTCAGCGTCGCATACTGATACTGATAAATTTCCCTTCCGGAATTTTCCAGAAAGCTGTCCGCCGTCATCGTTCCGATCTCGCGTCCTTTGGAATCCTTTAACGGATCCCCGTCAATCAGAAGCGTCACGCGCTCCACCTCCGGAACCTGCACAAAGGTACGCACCAGTCCTGCACGCACCAAAACCTCCTGCGGCCGCGCAAGCTCTCCGTACTCTCCACTTAAGTTCAGCGTAAGGAGCCCGTTCTCCAGCGTATACGTCTTGATGGAAATCCCATTGGAAAGAAGTGCCTGGTTTCCGTCCTTGGCAGGTTTCTCCTGCAGCGCGTCAACCAGCTCCTTGATCAGTTTCTGATCCGTTCCTTCTTTTGGTTCATACGGCTCCTGCACCAGTGTTGTGCCGGTTTTGTCCAGGCAGTACAGGTGATACGCCGACTCCTTCTGGCTCTTCTGCCACTGCCCGCAGCCGCTAAGAAGCAGCACGCCGGCCAGCAGTACGCCAAGTATCCGTTTCATGTGCGCCACCTCCTACATCACGTAATTCAGAGGAATCCGCACGGAAAATGTCGTTCCCTCGTTTTCTTTGCTGTATACACGGATCGCTCCCCGGTGCATGACAATCGCGCTCCGCGCAATCGCAAGGCCAAGGCCGGTTCCGCCGATTTCCCGCGAGTGGGACTTGTCCACGCGGTAGAAACGCTCGAAGATATGCGCAATCGACTCCTCCGGGATGCCGATGCCGGAGTCTGCCACCGTCACGTAGAAATATTTGTGATCCGCATTTAAGGATACACGCACCCATCCATTCTCGTTGTTGTATTTGATGCCGTTTTCGATCAGGTTCGAGAACGCCAGCGAGAGCTTCGTCGCATCCACCTCCGCATTGACCGGGCGGAAGCTGTCGAGAATGAGCTCCACATTTTTCTGTGCGGCAATCGGATGAAGCCGCTTCAGCAGCTGCTCTAACAGCTCGTTGATATTGACCTGGGTGATATTGAGGTCTGCCACCTTTTTATCCATCTTGACCAGCGACAAAAGGTCGGTAATAATCTGGTTTTCGCGGTCGATCTCCGAGGTAATATCCTGCATGAACTCCTGATAAAGTTCCACCGGAACGCCCTCCTGCCCGTTCAGCGAATCCGCCAGAACCTTCATGGACGCAAGCGGCGTCTTTAACTCATGCGAGACGTTCGAAACAAATTCCTGGCGGGAATCGTCGAGCGTGCGGACGCGGGTCAGCATCTTGTTGAATGCGTCCGTGATCAGCTCTGTCTCGAGGTAATCCGGAACAGAAATGCTTTCGTCGAGATAGCCGTCGGTGATGTCCTCGATGGAACGGGTGACCTTCTGGAACGGCTTCATCAGAATGCCCGCGAGCAGATAGCCAAAAACCAGCACGAGAAGCGCAATGATCGAAAGAATCGTCATTCCCTTCGTCTCCAGAATTTTCATATTCGCACGGATCTCATCCGTCGAAATGCTGACGAGCATAACGCCGAGCGTCTCCTTCGTCTCGGTATTCTGAATCCGCACCGTCATTTCCAGATAGCTGTTTTTCCGGTCGTACTGGCTCGTCTCCTTGCCCTGAAAGCTCTGGATGACCTCCTGCGAGATAATCGTCTTTCCGCGGTCCATATCGTACGTATCTTTGATGACGCGGAAATCCTGGTCGATAATCAGGATTCTGCCGCCGTAGATATTTGTCAGCATACTGAGCTGTCCGTTGATGACATCCGATCCAGGATCTTCCATGTAATTCTGCTGGATGAGCTGGTTGCAGATAATATCGCACTGATTTTTTACGGTAATGCTGCGCACCGATACCGCACGGTCCTCATAGCTGTTTACGATGCTCTTCTCAAGGATCACACACGGTACAATGCCGATGATCACAAGAATCACCGTGATGCGGAAGCGCAGACTCCGCAGAAACTTCCATTTTTCTTTGTTTTTAAGCCTGGAAATAGTAACCAACTCCCCACTTTGTGTGAACGTACTTCGGTTCACTTGGATTTTTCTCAATCTTTTCGCGCAGACGGCGGATATGTACATCTACGGTGCGCACGTCGCCCGGGTACTCATAGCCCCAGACAATATTCAGCAGGTTCTCTCTGCTGTACACCTTGTTCGGATTGAAGACGAGAAGCTCGAGCACATCGAACTCCTTCGCAGTCAGATTGATCTCGCGGTCTCCGATGAAGACTCTTCTGCTCTCGCAGTCGATCCGCAGGTCTTTCACCTGTACGACTTTTGCTTTCTCTTCTTTTGGCTCCTGGCGGGCCGCACGGCGCATGATGGCCTTGATGCGTGCTTTTACTTCCAGAATGTTGAACGGCTTTGTGATGTAATCATCTGCGCCGTATTCCAGTCCCAGGATTTTGTCCATGTCCTCGCCCTTTGCGGTCAGCATGACGATCGGAACGTTGGAAAATTCACGGATCTGCTGGCAGACGGACAATCCGTCCAGCTTTGGCAGCATCAGATCCAGAAGGATCATATCGTATTCTTTTTCTTTTGCCATGGAGAGTGCTTCCTCGCCGTCGTATGCGCAGTCAACCTCCATGCCGTCCTGCTCCAGGCTGAAGCGGATTCCTTTTACGATCAGTTTTTCATCATCAACTACAAGAACTTTCTTTGCCATTTCTTCTCCTTCTTGTTCTAAACCTCGATAGAACCCCTTATCTTTTCAAACATCTTTCCCTTGATGCCCTCAATGTTCATAATCTCCTCAATCGAACCAAACGGGCCGTTTGCTTCGCGGTAGGCGATGATGGCATCCGCACGGCTCTCTCCGATGCCGGAGAGTGTCATCAGTTCTTCTTTTCCGGCCGTGTTCAGGTTGACTTTGCCGGAACCGGAAGCCTGCTCCGTGCCGCCCGTATTCTGCTGCGGCGTTTCCGTGATTTCCATGTTTTCTGCCTCCTCGCGCGTCCAGACGGTGATCTGCTCTCCGTCTTCGATTTTCCGTGCAAGATTGAGGATTTTTTCTTCAGCATCCGGCAGAAATCCGCCTGCCGCTTCCACAGCCTGCACTACGCGGCTTCCGCCCGGCAGCGTGTAGACACCGGGGGAAGCGACCGCACCGCAGATATAAACCTGCACTGTTTCTTCCGGTGCTGCCTCCTGTGCCTCACGTTTTTCCGGAATGCCTGTGGTTTCTCCGGCGCTTTTTTCGGAAACCGTCTGCTCCTCATCCACTTCCTTCTGATTCCCGAAAACGGTTTCCGCCGTGCTCCCGCCTGTGCTATCTGACAGTTTGTATTCTGTATCCCTGTGGTTGCATCCGCAGAGCAAAAAAACCAGCATCGCCGCCAGTATTTTTGCATGTTTTCTGCCTCTGTCCTGCTGTTTTTTCAATTTCATGCTGTGTACTCCCTTCCGCTTCGCATCTGACGCGCAAGGGTCCCTTGTGTACGCATAACTACGTTTCTATTGTATCGAAGAAACCATAAAAATACAAGTAGAAATCTTAATCGTTATTCCCACTGAAACACTACAATTCCCACAACGGCGATCGCCATGCCGATCAGTTTTCGCACGGTGAAATCCGTTTTTTCCATACCGAAAAGGCCGAACAGTTCAATCAGCCACGCCGCTGCGAGCTGGGAAATGACGATCAGCATCGCCGCCTTCGCCGGGCCGAGCCCTGCCATACTCCAGATAACCGTGATCGTGATAAACGCGCCAATTGCCCCGCCGAGCAGCAGATACCACGGCTTTACGCGGAACAAATCCCCGATCGGCTCCCTCCCGGTGATGCACCATGCCGCAAGACAGACGGCAAACGCACTAATCTGCACCCAGCCGGCCGCCAGCCATGTACTCGTCTGTTTCGTCACCTCTGTGTTGAAAACGCCCTGAATACTCATCAGCGCTCCGGAGAGCAGCGCTGTTAAAATTCCCGCCATTGATTTTTCCTCCTGCTGTTTTTTTATGTACTCTCGGAGTCTTTCTGCGCTTGATTTTACGAGAAGATTTTTTGTCAGTTGTGCCCAAATTTCTGAGGCGTACGCGGTGCGTACGTTGATGAAATTTGGGTGCAGCTGGCGGAAAATCGGCCGTAAAAGCAAGTGCAGAAAGGCTCCGAGAGTACATTTTATACTATTCCTTTTTTCCCCGTTTTTATACAGAACTCAGGGACAGCAGGAAAACAGCCGACCGGTCTCCTGCCTAGGAAACCAGACGGCTGTCTATTTCACATTACTGTAATGCTTTCTCCAGTTTTTCAATCATCTCATCGATGTCATCTTTCGTAATCACAAGCGGCGGTACCATACGAAGAACGTCGCTTCCGGCGGAAATCACAAGAAGTCCGTTCTCAATCGCGCGGTTGATGACTTCTCCGACCGGACGTCCCGTTACGACAAGGCCCTGCATAAAGCCTTTTCCACGGCGTGCTGCGAGGCAGTCATATTTTTCCACCAGCTCGTCCAGCTTTTTCTCCAGATACGGAGCCGTCTCTGCTACATGCTCTACGACATGCTGTTTCTCATAGCATTCAAATACAGCATTGACAGCCGCGCAGGCCAGCGGGTTTCCGCCGTATGTCGTTCCGTGGTCTCCCGGAACGAGCGAATGCTCTGCCGTCTTTTTATTCAGCACGAAGGCGCCGACCGGAACGCCGCAGCCAAGTGCTTTTGCACACGTCATGACATCCGGCTGTACGCCGTAATCCTGCCATGCGAACAGTTTTCCTGTTCTTCCCATACCGCACTGGATCTCGTCGAGAATCAGCAGGATGTCGTGCTCGTCACACAGATCGCGCACGCCCTGTAAAAATTCTTTCGTTGCCGGATAGATACCGCCCTCGCCCTGTACAGTCTCCATGATGATCGCACATGTCTTGTCGGTAATCTGTGCCTTTACGCTCTCCAGATCATTAAAATCCGCAAATTTAATGCCGCCGATCAGCGGTTTGAACGGATCCTGATAATGCGTATTTCCTGTTACAGAAAGCGCTCCAAGGCTTCTTCCATGGAAGGAATGGTTCATCGCGATGATCTCGTGATCGTTGCTGCCGTCTTTTAAGTAAGCGTATTTTCTCGCTACTTTGATGGCTCCCTCGATCGACTCCGTACCGCTGTTCGTAAAGAATACTTTATCCATGCCGGATGCCTTCGCCAGCTTTTCTGCCGCGGAGCCCATCGGAACATTGTAGAACAGGTTGGAAACATGGATGACTTTGTCCACCTGGTCTTTCACTGCTTTTTTATAATCGTCATTGCTGTAGCCGAGCGCATATACCGCGATACCTGCCGCAAAGTCCAGATATGCTTTTCCGTCGGTGTCATACAGATGAACGCCCTCGCCGTGGTCGATCACAAGCGGGAACCGGTTATAGGTGTGGAGCACGTACTGCTCGGTCTGTTCCATATACTCATTTGTCTTCATGATTGAATTTCTCCTTGTTTTCCCCTAAAATCGCCGTACCAATTCCTTTGTTCGTAAAGATCTCAAGCAGCAGGCAGTGCTGGATTCTTCCGTCCATGATGTGGACTCTTGAAACACCGTTCTCAATCGCGTCGATACAGCCCTGGAGCTTTGGAATCATACCGCCACCGACATTTCCGTTGGTGATGAGATCTCTTGCTTCCTGTACGTGGAGCTCGGAAATCAGGCTCTCCGGGTCCTTCGGATCTTTGTATACACCCTCGATATCGGTCAGGAATGCCAGTTTTTCTGCATTTAACGCCTCTGCGATCGCGCAGGCTGCGTCGTCTGCGTTGATGTTGTAGGTGTTGAAATCATCGTCCATGCCGACCGGGCAGACTACCGGCAGGAAATCGTTATCCAGAAGATCGTACAGCACTTTCGGATTTACATTTTTGATATTTCCAACGAAGCCGATGTCTTCTCCCTTGGACAGCTTTTTCTCTACGTTTAAGAGACCGCCGTCTTTTCCGCTGATGCCGACTGCGTTGACACCGAGCGACTGAATCATGGTGACAAGCTCTTTGTTGACCTTATTCAGCACCATCTCTGCCACTTCCATCGTATCGGCATCCGTTACACGAAGGCCGTTGACAAACTTCGGTTCCATGCCGACCTTTCCGACCCAGCGGCTGATTTCCTTTCCGCCGCCGTGTACGATGATTGGTTTGAATCCGACCAGCTTCAGAAGAACAACGTCCTGAATAACGTTTCTCTTCAGCTCTTCATCCACCATCGCGCTTCCGCCGTATTTGATGACAATGATTTTGCGGTTGAACCGCTGAATATAAGGAAGTGCCTCGATCAGCACATTTGCTTTGTCCAGATACATCTGATTTACCATGATTTTTTCCTCGCTCTCCTCTTTTGATTCCTGATTCTGCTGTACCGGAAATACGGTTTTCCGGCACTGTTTCGTTGTATTCCCTCAGAATTTTATCCGACTATTTTTTTAAGAACGGTAATCCGCATTAATTTTTACATAGTCATAGGTCAGGTCGCAGCCCCATGCCGTTGCTGTCGCCTCTCCCATGTGGATGTCGGCGGTCGCAGTTACTTTCGGCTCGGAGAGGATCTTCGTTGCCTCCTCCTCGCTGTAGTCAACGGCAACACCTTTCGTGATAATCTGCAGTTTTCCGGCTGCGCTCTCAAAGTAGAGATCTACATTTTCCGGATCGAATTTTGCTCCGGAGTAACCCATCGCGCAGAGGATTCTTCCCCAGTTGGCGTCATGGCCGAAGATTGCCGCTTTCGTCAGACTCGATGTGATGACGGATTTTGCCAGTGTCACGGCCTGCTCTTTGCTCTCGGCTCCCTGAATCGTCACTTCGAACAGTGCGGTTGCGCCCTCGCCGTCGCCTGCGATGTGCATCGCCTGTGTTTTATTGACTTCAAAGAGTGCTTCTTTGAAAATCTTGTAATCCTCGTTTTCTTCCGTAATTTCCGGGTTTCCGGCAAGACCGTTTGCCAGAAGGAGAACGGTATCGTTTGTGGAAGTATCACCGTCTACGGAAACCATGTTGTAGGTGTCCGGTACGACTTCGCTCAGTGCTTTCTGCAGCATCTCTTTCGAAATATTGGCATCGGTTGCCACAAAGCTCAGCATGGTGCACATATTCGGATGGATCATGCCGGAGCCCTTGCACATGCTGCCGATCGTTACGGTTTTTCCGCCGATTTCGATCTGAACAGCAACTTCCTTCGGCTCGGTGTCGGTTGTCATGATCGCCTGTGCTGCTGTAGCTGCGGCTTCTCTTGTAGCTGCAAGCTGCGGTTTCAGCATTTCCACGCCGGCTGCGATCTTATCGATCGGAATCTGTTTTCCGATAACACCGGTCGATGCAACGAGAACGGAGTCCTCTGGAATGGAAAGTGCAGCCGATGCTGCCTCTGCGGTTTTTCTGCAGTAGCCATAGCCCTCCTCGCCGGTGCATGCATTGGCGATTCCGCTGTTGCAGACGATTGCCTGTGCGGTTGGATGGTTGTATACAATCTCCTGGTCCCATTTGACCGGAGCTGCTTTTACGATGTTTGTAGTAAAGGTTCCTGCTGCTACGCACGGTACCTCGCTGTAGACAAGTGCCATATCCTTTACGCCCTGTTTTTTAATTCCTGCTGCGCCGCCTGCTGCCTGAAAACCTTTTGCAGCAGTGATGCCTCCTTCAATCTTTTTCATTCTTTTATCCTCACTTTTCGTAAATTCCGTCTGTTGTCTGCTTCTGTCTTTTTTACGGGAACATCGGCGGCATGCACAGGCCTTCGTTTTCCGGCAGGCCGAACATCAGGTTCATATTCTGTACCGCCTGTCCTGCTGCGCCTTTGACCAGGTTGTCCATCGCACCCATCATGATGATTCGTTTCGTTCTCGGATCGATCTTGAAGTTGACATCCACATAGTTGCTTCCCTCGACCCATTTCGTCTGCGGGCAGACATCCTTATCGAGAACACGTACAAACTGCTCGTTGGCATAATACTTATCATAAACGGCTTTAACCTCTTCGTAAGTCACATCTTTTTTCAGGGATGCATATGCCGTTACGAGAATGCCGCGGTTCATCGGAACAAGATGCGGGGTGAAGTTCAGGGTGATCGGGTAGCCAGCTGCATAGGAAAGCTGCTCCTCGATCTCCGGTGTGTGGCGGTGGCTGGCAACGCCGTATGCCTTGATGTTTTCATTGACCTCACAGTAGAGGTTGTCCACTTTCGCTCCTCTTCCTGCTCCGGAAGTTCCGGATTTTGCATCGATGATGATGGTGTTGCCATCAATGAGATCTTCCTTTAATAAAGGATAAATCGAAAGAGTTGAGCAGGTCGGATAGCATCCCGGGTTTGCCACGATGCGCGCCTGTTTTACTTTCTCACGGTTGATCTCGCACAGTCCGTAAACCGCCTCGTCGATATACTGCGGGGATTTATGCTCGATCTTGTACCACTCTTCATACGTTTTTACATCTTTAATACGGAAATCGGCGCTCAGGTCGATGACCTTTACTTTCGAAAGAATTTCATCATTTACCAGGGAAGCACAGAGTCCCTGCGGAGTTGCTGTAAAAATGACGTCTACTTCCTTTGCAAGCTGCTCCATGTTGTCGTCCTTGCAGACATCGTCTACTAACTGAAACATATTCTGGTAAACCGACGCATATTTCTTATCGATATAGCTTCTGGAACCATACCATTTAATCTCCACATCTTTGTGTCCCAGGAGAATACGCACCAGCTCGCCTCCTGCATATCCTGTAGAACCGATAATTCCTGCTCTGATCATACCTTTTTCTCCTTTTTTCTTTCGCCCGTTTTCTTGTCTTGCCGGACATTTTTTCTTTTTTCTTTATGATAGCTCAATTATTTTCTTTTTTCAATGAAAAATCTTTGTTTTCTGCTGTCATATACCGTCGTTTGCATAAGTATACACCTCAAATGTATATTATGCAAGTTTTTTTTGAATTTCTCAAAAAAAGCTTGCATAATCCTGTCGTATGATGTATATTTTAGTCATTGACGATGCACCGCGCATATAGGTGCACGAGAAATCCAAGGAGGATCTTACATTATGAAAGAAAAAGTTGTACTTGCCTATTCCGGCGGACTTGATACTACTGCCATTATTCCGTGGCTGAAAGAGACCTTTGACTACGAAGTAATCTGCTGCTGCATCGACTGCGGCCAGGGAAACGAGCTGGTTGGCCTCGATGAGAGAGCAAAACTTTCCGGCGCTTCCAAATTATATATCGAAAACGTTATCGACGAGTTCAGTGAAGACTTCATCATGCCGTGCGTAAAAGCAGGCGCTGTTTATGAGAACAAATACCTGCTCGGTACTTCCATGGCACGTCCGGTTATCGCAAAGAAACTCGTTGAGATCGCAAGAAAAGAAGGTGCTGTTGCCATCTGCCACGGCGCTACCGGTAAAGGAAATGACCAGATCCGTTTCGAGCTCGGCATCAAAGCCCTTGCTCCGGATATCAAAGTAATCGCTCCTTGGAGAATGACCGATGTATGGACCATGCAGTCCCGTGAAGACGAGCTGGCTTACTGTAAAGCACACGGCATCGACCTTCCGTTTGATGCAAACCACAGCTACAGCCGTGATCGTAACCTGTGGCACATCAGCCATGAGGGACTTGAGCTTGAGGATCCGTCCAACGAGCCGAACTACGACGATCTTCTCGTACTGACCACTCCTCCGGAAAAAGCTCCGGACGAAGGCGAGTACGTAACCATGACCTTTGAGGCCGGCGTTCCGAAGACCTTAAACGGAAAAGAAATGAAAGTTTCTGAAATCATCACCGAGCTGAACAAGCTGGGCGGAAAACACGGCATCGGTATTGTTGATATCGTTGAGAACCGTGTTGTCGGCATGAAATCCCGCGGTGTTTATGAGACTCCTGGCGGAACCATCCTGATGGCTGCACATGAGCAGTTAGAGGAGCTGATTCTCGACCGTGAGACCCTGAAAACAAAGAAAGATCTCGGAAACCTGCTTGCTGAGGTTGTTTACGAAGGAAAATGGTACACTCCTCTGCGCGAGGCAATCCAGGCATTCGTTGATGTCACCCAGAAATATGTAACAGGCGAAGTAAAATTCAAACTGTTCAAAGGCAACATCATCAAAGCCGGCGAGTCTTCTCCGTACAGCCTGTACAATGAGTCTCTTGCTTCCTTCACCACCGGCGATCTCTACGATCACCACGATGCAGACGGATTCATCACACTGTTCGGTCTGCCGCTGAAGGTTCGTGCGATGAAAATGCAGGAGCTGGAGAAAAACAACAACAAATAAGATCTGATCCTATGGATTCCCAAAAGAAAGCGGACTCGCTCCGCTTTCTTTTTTTGCATACAAAAAGGACCCGCCCATTTCAGGCAGGTCCCTTTGTTTATTCGTAATATGCGTCGATTCCGTCCGCAATTCCCTGTGCCATCTTGTTTCGGTAATCCTCGGTTGCCATCAAACGGTCCTCGGAAGGATTGCTCATGAAGCCAAGCTCAATGATCGTGACCGGAATGGTACTCCAGTTGATGCCGCTCATGGAATCGGTGTAAATCACATCGCGGTTCTTCGCACCGGTGTCTTTGCAGAATGCTGCGATCATCTTCTGGGAGAGCTTCTGGCTCTTGCTGACCACATCACCGGAAAGATACGTATTTCTGCTGCTCGGTGCCATCGTGAGTGCTCCGTAAACCGACTGGTTCGAATCTCCGTTCGCGTGTACACGCACGAGAATGTCTGCTCCGTTCTGCACGGCAAGTTTTGCACGCTCGGAGTTGCTGATATTGACGTCGTGCGTCTCGCGGATCATGTAAACATCGTAGCCGCGCTCCTCAAGGATATCGCGTACCTTTAAAGATACCGCAAGGTTCAGCTCATACTCATTGATGCCGGTTGCCACACCGCATGTTCCGGAAGCAACCTTCGCCTTATAGGTCGATGATCCCGGTCCGATCGGCTCTTTCTCGCTGTTTCCTCTTCTCTGGTGTCCTGCGTCGATTGCCACGCAGATATTTTTGCTGTTCCGGCGGACACCGTTTTTATCAACGTAATAGCCGTCGATGTAGGTATCCTTATAGATGCCGCCCCAGCTTCGGAAGTAATACGTTTTTCCGTCCACTTCCTGCCAGCCGTTCTTGTAAATACCGCCCCAGCTCCGGAAGTAATACGTTGCGCCTTTGATCGTTACCCACTGGCTCTTATACATGCCGCCCCAGCTCTGCAGGTAATACCAGTTATTATCATACCACAGCCATTCACTGTGCATCATTTTGCCGTCCTGCCTCAGATAATACCAGTTCTTGTCATACAGCAGCCAGCCTTCCCCTTTTGGGGTTCCGTTGCTGTCCATGTAATACCAGTCACTGCCCTTGGCCGCCCAGGCGTTCACGCGCATGCCGCCCCAGCTTTCAAAGTAATAATCAACGCCGTCAATCGTCTGCCAGCCGGTACTCATCACACCGTCTGCGTCTACATGGTACGTTCTTTTATCATGCACAAACCACTGATTCGTTCTGAGGCTTCCGTCCTCATTCAGATAGTACCATGTTCCGCCGACTTTTTTCCAGCCCTGGAATCCGGCTCCGCCCCAGCTCTCGAAGTAGTAGAGCGTTCCGTCAATCTTCTGCAGTCCGGTGCTCATCACACCGTTTTCATCTACATGGTATGTTCTCTTGTCGTGAACGAACCATTCATTCGTTTTGACGCTTCCGTCCTCGTTCAGATAGTACCATGCCCCGCCGACTTTTTTCCAGCCTTTGTATCCGGCTCCGCCCCAGCTCTCAAAATAATAGAGCTTTCCGTTGACCATCGAAAGACCCGTGCACATGATTTCGTCTGCATTCAGATAATATCTCCGGTTCAGATGGGTGATCCACTCGCTGGCGGCCATCGTGCCGTCCTCTTTTCTGTATTTCCAGCTTCCGTCCTCCTGTTTCACCCAGCCGGCAGGAAGTTTCTCTTCCGGCTCCTGTTCGTTGTCCTCACCTGGAATCGTAACAGCCGGCGTCTCGTTTTCCGAAGTACCGCTCTGCTCCTGCGCTGCCGCTTCCTCATCCGAATTCTGCTCGGAACTTTCCGTCTCATCCTGCTGCCAGGTTACGGCCGTGCCGTCATTTTCTGCTGCGCTTACCCTTGCCGGAAGCGCCCAGCCTCCCGCCGCAACGGCCGCTGCGATCAGCAGTGCTGCGATTTTCTTTTTTGCCATCTGTTTTTCCTCCTTTTATCGCGCCATCTGGTAAATCTCATATACTTCCTGTGCGCCCAGCTTGCGGATGCGGGACAGTTTTACAGTGTCCTGCTGTGTTGCATCCATGGAAAGGGCACGCAGATCCTCATCCGACGGGTTCAGAATATCAAGCTCATGCAGGGAGGTCGGCATGCCGAGCGAATGGAAGAACGCTACTGTGCGCTCAATGCCTTCCGTTGCCCGTTTGTGATCGCTTCCCTCTGTGATGCCCCAGACTTTTTCTGCAAACCGTGCAAACCGCCAGAGAACCGTCTCCTCATCGTACTGGTATTTCGCCCAGGCACCCCAGACTGCCGCCAGGGATGCGCCGTGTGCTACATCATATTTTGCACTTAACGCATGGCCAAATTTATGTACCGAAAAATCTTTGCCGCGTCCGCACTCCGTCAGTCCATTGTGTGACAGGCTTCCGCACCACATGATTTCCGCCATCGCATTGTAATCGGATGGGTTTTCCAGAACCTTCGGTCCGTTTTTGATTACGGTACGGAGGAGTCCCTCTGCAATCTCGTCCGTCATCTCGCACTGGCTCTCCGGAATGAAATAGCGCTCCATCGTGTGCATCATGATGTCGGTTACTCCGCAGGCAATCTGGTATTTCGGCAGGGTTGCTGCCAGCTCCGGATTCATGATGGCAAATTTGCAGCGGTTGAACGGCGTGTTGATGCCTGCCTTTTTGCCGATTGCCTCGTTTGTCAGAACGGCGGAATCACTCATCTCGCTTCCGGCTGCCGGTATCGTCAGAACCGCTCCTACCGGGAGAGATTTTGTCAACGGTACTTTTTTCGTCCAGATATCCCAGAGTGCCTCCTCCGGATTTGCAGCTCCGTGTGCAACGGCTTTTGCGGTGTCAATCGAGCTTCCGCCGCCGACGGCAAGAATAAAGTCTGCCTGCATTTCCACTGCTTTTTTCACACCCTCCTCGGCAAGGGCAAGTCTCGGGTTTGGTTTTACGCCGCCAAGCTCTTCAAAGGCAAGGCCTTCTTTTGCAAGAGATGCTTTCACTCGGTCCAGAAGACCGCTCCGTTTCGCACTTCCGCCTCCGTAAACGACGAGCACCTTTGTGCCGCCCCATTTCTTTACCTCAGCGCCTGCCTGGTTTTCAGTCTCTTTTCCGAACACGACTTCCGTCGGGGTATACTGTATAAACTGATCCATCTTCTTATTTCCTCCCTGCATTTTTATTCTTCATAAATCCGTACGTTTCCCGAGCTTACACGGTAAAGATCGTCTCTCCTGTTTTCCAGAGACGGGATTTCATTTCTTGTCCGCTCCAGCACTTCCGGATCCAGCTCTGCGATGAGTACCTGCGGGGTATCATCTGCCTCCGCAAGAATTTCGCCGTCCGGCGCAATGATCATGGAATGGCCGTACGCCTCAAACCGCGCTTTCTGGCCGCACTGGTTGGCGGCGAGCACGTAGCATCCGTTTTCAATGGCGCGCGTGCGCAGCAGTGCTTCCCAGTGGCGCTCTCCCGTTGCTTTCGTAAAATCCGCCGCTATCAGAAATGCATCTGCTCCGGAGGATGCCATCAGCCGGTACTGTTCCGGAAAGCGGATATCGTAGCAGATGCTCATGCCGAACAGGCCAAGCGCCGTGTCCGCAAGAACAATTTCATTTCCCGGGCAGATCTCGTGTGATTCTTCGTAGGAGACACTGCCCGGAATATTTACATCAAACATATGTATTTTGCTGTATTCTGCAATCGTTTCTCCATCTGGTCCGAACAGAAACGACGTGTTGGACGGACGCCCCGGATGGCGCCGTACCGTCATGCTGCCGCAGTGCAGATAGACACCGTACCGTTTGGCAAGGCTGGAAAACCGGCGGCTGACGTAGCCCGGCACTGCACTTGCGTGCCCCGGCATGTCTGCTCCCGTGTATTCTGCGGTCTCCGGGAAAAGAATCAGCTTCGCTCCCTGTTCCGCCGCCTCCCGCACATACTGCTCGGCCATGCGCATATTTTCATTCATATCCGGCCCAGAATCCATCTGCACCAGGCCTGCAATTATTTTTTCCATCTTTTTGTCCCCTCGTTTCACATGTTAGCTTGTGATTTTTCCGCTTATATTCTCGTTTATTATATCGCATATTCCCCGAAACAGCTACCCAAATTCGCAATTTTCATACCTTTTGCAGCTTTTATTTTTTAATTTTTGAAAATAACAATTGACAAATCCAGAAAACAGGAGTAGCTTAGAACCATAAGCTGTCGTGTTCGATCAGATGCGGCAGAAAAAATCACGAAAGGAGAACACCACTTATGATCAATCTTATTTATGCATCCAGCGTAAAACAGAATAAACTTCGTATGGCGATCAAACCAGGTGGCTGCCCTTCTTTCGAAATTCTTTGTAAGCATTAACTCTGCATAACAAATCTCTATGCATTCTTTATGCCTGCTATTTCGCACAGAAGGCGCGGTACGTCGATACTGCGGCTTTTTTTATTGCTATAAACAGTACGAAACCGTTCTTTCCGGCTTCGCTCCGTTTCCGGCAGGCAGATTCCGCGGTCTTCTTACCGCATCGATTCCCTTCTTTTATATACAAACGCAGCCTTCGCTTTCGTTTCCCGTTGTTCCGTTCCCACACTTACGGAGCTTTTGAAAGCCTATGTTCTGCCAGACACCCAAACGACATCAATGAGGAGGTTTTAACATTCATGAAGAAAAATCCAATCGGTAAGTACCTGCTCCAGAACTGGTACTACTACGTTTTCGCTTTTGGTTCCATGGCCTTAAGTGTCTTTCTCGATATGCTCGCGCCGCTTGTCACGCTGCACATCGTGGATGACGTGCTGGTCAGTCACAAAATGGAACTGCTCTGGAAATACCTTGCCGCCTTTCTTCTGATCGGTGCCGCAAAAGCCCTGTTTCAGTACATCAAAGAATTTTTATTCGATGTCAGCAGCGTCCGCGTCGCCAGCCAGATGAGGGACAACCTGTTCCGCCACGTCCAGCGGCTTTCGGTGGAATACTTTGACAAAAACAATACCGGCGAACTCCTCGCCCGCGTGCGCGATGACGTCGACCGGATCTGGGATATCCTCGGCTTTGCCGGCATGCTGATCTTAGAAGGCCTGATCTGTATCATGATGGCAATGGTCAGTATGGTCAAACTGGATCTGCCGCTGACACTCGTCTCCGTGGCGATCCTCCCTTTCGTCGCAGGCATCGCAATCCGCCTCGAAAAAGAACTCGACCGTGTCTACGATGCGATCAGCGAGGAAAACGCCGTCATGAATACCGTTGCACAGGAAAATCTCGCCGGTGTCCGCACCGTCAAATCCTTTGCACGGGAACCGTATGAGATCAAAAAATTCCGGAAACACAATCAGAAATACTGCGATCTCAACATGGATCAGGCGCGCGTCCTGATGAAATACGATCCCGCCATCTCGTTTCTTACGAAGCTGATGCGCGTGCTCGTCCTTCTCGCGGGCGGCTACGGTGTCATCCACGGACGCATTACGCTCGGTGTTTTAACGGCCTTTATGGAGTACACCTCCAAGATCACCTGGCCGATCGAA
This sequence comes from Blautia sp. AM29-29, assembly GCF_003480555.1. Taxonomy (NCBI): domain Bacteria; kingdom Bacillati; phylum Bacillota; class Clostridia; order Lachnospirales; family Lachnospiraceae; genus Blautia; species Blautia sp. AM29-29. The sequence continues at coordinate 33,873 of NZ_QUJD01000010.1, read as the reverse complement.
AACGTCGGCTGGCTCGGCAACTGCTTCGCTTCTGCGATTGCTTCCAACAAGAAGCTGAACAAAATTCTCGCAGAGGAGCCGCAGATCGCAGAACCGGAAAATCCGGTGGAGCTTTCAAAACTTCCGGGTGACCTGGAATTCCATCACGTCGATTTCTCCCTGCATGACACACCGATTCTGCAGGATATCGACTTTACCTTAAAGCAGGGCCACACACTCGGCATCATGGGTATGACGGGTTCCGGAAAAACAACCATCGTCAATCTGCTCGAGCGTTTTTACGATGTCACCAACGGTTACATCTGTCTCGACGGCCACGATATCCGCACCCTGCCGCTGCGCACCGTGCGCGATACTTCTTCCGTCGTCATGCAGGACGTCTTCCTGTTCTCAGATACCATTTCTGAGAATGTCCGCCTCGGCAGCCGCAGCACGATGAAATCCGAGGAGGTACATAACGCCGTCTCCGCTGCATGTGCTTCCGAGTTCGTCGACCATCTTTCGGATCAGTACGAAACCGTCATCGGCGAACGCGGCATGGGACTTTCCGGCGGTCAGAAGCAGCGTCTTTCCATCGCACGCGCCCTGGCAAAACAGGCTCCGATCCTCGTACTGGATGATTCCACCTCGGCGCTCGATATGGAGACCGAATACGAAATCCAGAGCCATCTCGCCGAGAAAAAAGATGTTTCCAAGATCATCATTGCCCACCGCATTTCTTCGGTGCAGAATGCCGATGAGATCCTGTATCTCGATCACGGACGCATCGCCGAGCGCGGCACGCATGAGAGTCTGATGGCACAGAAAGGCCTGTACTACTCCACCTGGGAGGCTCAGTACGGTGATTACCATAAAGCAAAGGCAGCCCTCGAGCAGGCACTTCCTGCCAATGCTTAATTCAATTTAATCTATTACCCGACAACTTCTGTATTTACTTACCCGTTAAGAGAGGAACAATACGATTATGGCTATCAATTCCAGTAAAGTAGATGAAGAGCAGAAAGAGGTCTTAAAGAGCGCGACCATCCGCCGCCTCTTCTCCTACTTAAAAAATTATAAACGCCAGGTTGCCGTCGTTCTCGTGGTTCTCGCCGTTACCATCGCGATTTCCACTGTGAACCCGCTGCTCCTGGAGTACGCCATCGACGTCAATATTGCGCAGAAAGACTGGCGTGGGCTTGTTGCCCTCTGCGTATTCATGGTTGTGATCAACCTGGTTTACGCGGCCGGTGTCCGCCTGCGGATGCTTCTGATGGCGCGCATTACCAACAACATTCTTCTGGAAATCCGTGACGAGCTCTACACGCATATCCAGACCTTAAGCTTCAGCTTTTTCGATACCCGCCCGGCCGGAAAGATCCTGGCGCGCATCATCGGCGATGTCAACTCGTTAAAGGATGTGCTGAACGACGGTGTCACAAAGCTGATTCCAAACATTCTCACGATCATCGCCATTCTGGTGATCATGATGATCAAAAACATCTGGCTCTCCTTAAGTGCGATTCTCGTGCTGCCGCTGATCGCTATCGGCATGTATTTTATTCAGATCGTCGCACACAAGAGATGGCAGACGTTCCGAAAAAAATCTTCCAATGTTACGGCGTATATCCACGAGGACTTCTCCGGTATCCGCATCATCAAGAGCTTTACCGCAGAGCAGGAATCGCAGGGCGAGTTTGACCGGCTTCTTCTTGAGCATCAGAACTCCTTCATCCATGCGGTCCGCCTGGCGGATGGTTTTTCCGCTGTGATCGAAGTGACATGGGGCATCGGAACGTTTCTTCTGTATTTTATCGGTATTTCCGTACTCGGCGTGGATGCCGTTCCGATCGGTACGTTCACGGCGTTTGCGATGTATCTGACGATGTTCTGGGATCCGATCCAGAACCTGGCCGGTTTTTACAACAAGCTGATCACGAACCTTTCCGCTGCGGAGCGAATCTTTGAGATCCTCGACACACCGGCGGAGGTTGCCGACAAGCCTGGCGTCACAGAACTGCCGCCGATCAAAGGAGAAGTAACGTTCGACCACGTCAGCTTTGCCTACTCCGATGATCCGGACACGCTGGTTTTAAAGGATGTCAGCTTTACAGCGGCTCCCGGTGAGACGATCGCACTCGTCGGCCCGACCGGCGCTGGAAAGACGACCATTGTCAATCTGATCAGCCGTTTCTACAATATTACTTCTGGAACGGTCCGCGTCGACGGCTACAGCCTGACGGATGTCTCCATCAACAGCCTGCGTGCCCAGATGGGCGTTATGACCCAGGACAACTTTCTCTTCTCCGGCACGATTCGCGACAACATTGCGTATGGAAAGCTCGATGCCACGGAGGAAGAAATCATTGCCGCCGCAAAGGCCGTGCATGCCCATGACTTTATCATAGAGCTGCCGGACGGCTATGACACCGAGATCAGCGAGCGCGGTGCCCGTCTTTCCAACGGCCAGCGCCAGCTTCTCGCCTTTGCCAGAACGATGGTATCCGATCCGCGGATTCTGATTCTCGACGAGGCGACGTCCAGCATCGACACACAGACAGAAATTCAAGTGCAGCAGGGAATCGAAAGCCTGTTGAAGGGCCGTACCTCGTTCATCATTGCGCACCGTCTTTCTACTATTAAAAATGCGGACCGGATTTTCGTGATCGACCACGGAAAGATTTTCGAGCAGGGAACCCACGACGAACTGATGGCAAAACAGGGCGCGTACTACCAGCTCTACCAGGCACAGTTCCGCAGGGTATCGTAAAATCAAGAAATTTTCTCAAAACTGCCTTTCTTTTTTACAGGGAAAGGCAGTTTTTTTCCCTCTTTTCTATAACTGGTTTTCCTTTCCTTGACAAATGAATCCTCCCTGCTATATGATGATAACTGATCTTTTTTCGGGGACATTTGTTCCCGTCTGCCGCTTCCCACTCCTGCGGCATTTGTCACGAAACAGTCTGATACGGAGCTTTTTCGAATGCCTCCGTGTTTTCTTTCAGAAAGGAGTATCATGACATTTTTTTCAAAAAAAACGTTACGCCTTCTCCTCCTTCCTGCCCTCCTTCTTCTGACGGGCTGTGCGGGATCCTCAAAAGAGACGGCGGATTCCCAGGAGAACACGAAACTCTCCGCCGTGGCTACGATTTTTCCGCAGTATGATTTTCTGCGCGCCATCGGCGGCGATCATCTCGATCTCCACATGCTGCTTTCCCCGGGTGCGGAAAGTCACTCGTTTGAACCGACACCGGGCGATATGATTACGGTTTCCGAATGTGATCTCTTCGTCTACGTCGGCGGCGATTCCGATGCCTGGGTCGAGACAATCCTTGATTCTGTCGATACCTCGAACAAAGAGGTAGTGACGCTGATGGACTGCGTTGACACCGTTGCCGAGGAAACCGTCGAGGGAATGGAGACCCACGGCCACGCACACGATCATGAGGACGAGGATGCGCACGACCATGAGGACGAAGATGCAGATCACGAGGATGTACACGACCATGAGGACGAGGATACACACGACGAATCTTCCCATGATCATGCGCACGAATCCCACGGCGAACAGGACGAGCACGTCTGGACCTCGCCGAAAAATGCGATGCGGATTGTCCAGAAACTCTGCGATTCCCTCTGCCGCCTCGACCCGGAGCATGCGGATGAATACCAGGCAAACACCGCCTCGTATCTTGCTTCGCTTGCCTCCCTCGATGAGGAATTTTCCGATGTCACCGCAATTGCAAGCCGCCATACCATTGTTTTCGGCGACCGTTTCCCGTTCCGCTACTTTGCGGACACCTACGGCCTCGACTACTACGCGGCGTTTCCCGGCTGCTCCTCGGAATCCGAGGCAAGTGCCAAAACCCTTTCTTTTTTAATTGATAAAATCAAGGAAGAACAGATTCCCGTCGTTTTCCACACCGAGCTGTCCAATGAACAAATGACGGACTCCATCTGTGAGGCGACCGGCGCGAAAAAGCTGCTGCTTCATTCCTGTCACAATGTATCCAAAGATGATTTCGAAAGCGGCGCTACGTATCTCTCCCTCATGGAACAGAACGTTTCCGCATTAAAGGAGGCTTTAAACTAAATGGCTCTACTTACCTGCAGTGATGTCACCTTCTCCTACGAGGGCATCCCGGTCCTGACCGATGTCAACTTTGCCCTGGAAGCCGGCTCCTACCTCTGTATTGTGGGCGAGAACGGTTCCGGAAAAAGTACTCTGATCAAGGGACTGCTTCACTTAAAAAATCCGTCCACCGGCTCGATCACAACCGGCGACGGGCTTCATCCAAGCGAGATCGGCTATCTGCCGCAGCAGACCGCCGCACAAAAGGATTTCCCGGCGAGCGTCTGGGAAGTCGTGCTGTCCGGCCGGCAGAACCACCCGCATTTCCCGCCGTTTTACACAAAGGCAGACAAAGAGGACGCGCTCCGCAATATGGAGCTTCTCGACCTCCTTCCATTAAAGAAACGATGCTACCGTGATCTCTCCGGCGGCCAGCAGCAGCGTGTGCTTCTCGCTCGTGCGCTTTGCGCCACAAAGAAACTGCTGCTCCTCGACGAGCCGGTCACTGGCCTTGACCCGGTCATGACAAACGAAATGTACCAGCTCATCCGCCGCATCAACCGCGAGCAGAACGTTACGATCATCATGGTTTCCCACGATATCCGCAATATTCTGCCGGACGCAACGCACATTCTCCAGCTCGACCAGAAGCAGGTCTTCTTCGGTCCGATGGACAAGTATCTGAAAACCGAGGCGGGAAAACAGTTTTTAGGAGGTGCTGACTTATGATTTCGAATCTGCTGAAAATGCTTTCTTATCCGTTTATGCAGCGTGCCCTTGTGGTCGGCATTCTCGTCTCTTTGTGTGCCGCACTGCTTGGCGTCAGCCTCGTGTTAAAGCGCTACTCCATGATCGGCGACGGCCTCTCCCATGTCGGATTCGGCTCTCTTGCAATTGCAACGGCACTCGGTTTTGCTCCGCTTGCCTTCACAATCCCTGTCGTCGTGCTTGCCGCCTTTCTGCTGCTCCGCATGAACGAATCCAGCAAGCTCAAAGGCGACGCCGCCATCGGCCTGATTTCAAGCTCTGCGCTTGCGATCGGTGTCATCACGGTTTCGTGGTCGAGCGGTATGAACACCGATGTCAACAACTACATGTTCGGAAGCATCCTTGCGATGAGTGATGAGGACGTTGTTCTCTCCGTGGTGCTCTCCATCATCGTGCTGATCCTGTTCGTCCTGTATTACAACCGTATTTTTGCCGTCACTTTCGACGAGACATTTGCCAAAGCAACCGGTGTCCGCGCAGAGGTTTACAACATGCTGCTGGCATTCTTAACCGCCATCACCACCGTCCTCGGCATGCGCATGATGGGCGCGCTTCTGATCTCCAGCCTGCTGATTTTCCCGGCACTGACCTCGATGCGTCTCTGCCATACCTTCCAGAGCGTGGTGATCTGCTCTGCGGTTCTCTCGGTGGTGTGCTTCCTTCTTGGCATGTCCCTCTCGTTTTTCCTGTCCTCCCCTGCCGGAGCGACGGTCGTAATCGTGAACCTGCTGGCATTCCTGATCTTTTCTGCGATTGCCGGAATCCGCGAGCATACCGCATAAAAAGTTTCCGATCTGACCTGCTTTGTTTTACTGGAGGTATTTTATGAATCGAATTGTAATTGCACTGTTAAAACCGTTTTCCTTCATCCCGGCGATTCTGATGATGTCGCTGATTTTCTCCTTCTCTTCCCAGAACGGAACGGAATCCTCACAGCTCAGTGAAAAAGTGGCGCGCGGCATTTTCATCACGATCGACCACGTCATGGACCGCGGATGGGATGATGAGAAGATCCAGGAACTGGCTGACGAGTATCAGTACCCGGTACGGAAGCTGGCTCATATGACAGAGTACTGTCTGCTTGCAATCTGTGTTTCGCTTCCGCTCTACGTCTACGGCCTGCGCGGCTTCGCGCTCACATTTCTTGCCGGCATCCTCTGTGTCGCCTTTGCCGCGAGCGATGAGTTCCACCAGACGATGGTCGCCAACCGCGGCCCGTCGGTAAAGGACGTCGGCATCGACAGCATCGGCGTTCTCTTCGGCATCACGTTTGTACGGCTGTTCTGCTGGATTGCACTCGGCGGAAATACGAAAAAAAGAAAGCGGCGCAGACGGCGTTACTATTACTAAAAATATTGGATAACAGAAAAATCCCCGTTGGAAAAATCATTTCTCCTGAAACTGATTTTCCCAACGGGGATTTTTTCATTTTTCTTAAAAACAGCTCTTAGGAAAGTGAATCCGCATACGCCTGAATATCTGCCTTCATCTGAATCCAGGCATCCTCATGCTCCACGTAGTACAGAGGGCAGAGCTTTTCGGTTACATCATAGTGACGGATCACATCGTCCGAAGTCAGATTGAACCGCTTGCATAAGAAACCGGCGAGCTGGACCACAGAATTGTATGTCTCATCGGTAAATTCACCGCTGTCATCCGGGTGGCAGCATTCAATCGAGATCGTATCGAAATTACGCTGGTTCGATGCATACGACCATTCACTCGTCGGGATACACTGAACGACTTCTCCCTCGATGCCGACGACGAAATGGCTGCTGGCCTGCGCCTCCTGCGTCTCAGGCAGGTTTTCAAAGTAATCACGGTTCTGCATCGCCGTGCTTCCCGGGTTTGCGGTGTAGTGAATAACGATACCGTCCACCTTTTTCAGCCTCGTCTGCGGTCTGGACCAGCTGTTCGGCGTCAGAAGCTCCACATCAATCGGCGGAGCGCCGGTCCAGTCGGTGATATCGTTGTCCTCATAATCAGAACCGGAATAGTCAACGGCCGTGATATCACTTGCCGTTTTTGCCACACGGCGGATGCCGCTGTAAATGCCGACGCAGATCAGCACCACCAGAACTCCCGTCAGAAACATTCTGCGGTGAAGCTGGCGCTGCCTCTGTTTTCTTGTCGTTTTTCCCCGTCTCTTCTGTGCCATATGTTCTCTCCCCGCTGCAAATAAGCGCTCCCTCATTTGAAAAGGCAGAAGCTGAAAAGTTTCTGCCCTTTCCCCCTTCTGCCTTTTGCGACTTTTTATTCTTATTTATCGTCCACGCTGTAGTTCGGAGCCTCTTTGGTGATGTGGATATCATGCGGATGGGACTCTTTTAAGGATGCTGCGGAAATCTTCACAAATTTTCCGGTCTCCTTTAAGGTCTCAACATCTTTCGCTCCGCAGTAGCCCATACCGGAACGAAGTCCGCCGATCAGCTGGAATACAGTGTCCTCTACGAGGCCTTTGTATGCTACACGGCCTTCCACACCTTCCGGAACCAGTTTCTTGGCGCCGGTCTGGAAGTAACGGTCTTTGCTTCCGTTCTCCATGGCTGCGATGGATCCCATTCCACGGTATACTTTGTATTTTCTTCCCTGGAACAGTTCGAAATCTCCCGGGCTCTCATCGCATCCTGCGAAGATGCTTCCCATCATGCAGACATTGGCACCGGCTGCGATAGCCTTTGTCATGTCTCCGGAGTACTTGATACCGCCATCGGCGATGATCGGAGTTCCGGTCTTCTTTGCTTCCGCATAGCAGTCCATAACGGCTGTGATCTGCGGTACACCGATACCTGCAACGACACGGGTCGTACAGATAGAACCAGGTCCGATACCGACTTTAACAGCGTCTGCTCCGGCTGCGATCAGGTCTCTTGTTGCCTCTGCGGTTGCCACGTTTCCGGCGATTACCTGCAGATCCGGATAATGCTCTTTGATGAGACGAAGTGTTTTGAAGATATTTGCGGAATGTCCGTGAGCGGAGTCGATGACGATCACGTCTACGTGTGCTTTTACCAGCGCATCGACACGATCGAGCACGTTTGCCGTGATGCCGACTGCGGCACCGCAGAGCAGACGTCCCTGCTCATCCTTGGCGGACAATGGGTACTTGATGGTTTTCTCGATATCTTTGATGGTGATCAGACCTTTGAGATTGAAATCGTCATCGACAATCGGAAGTTTTTCTTTTCTGGATTTTGCAAGGATTGCTTTTGCCTCGTCCAGCGTAACGCCTACTTTTGCAGTGATCAGGTTTTCGCTGGTCATGGACTCTTTGATTTTCTTGGTGAAATCAGTTTCAAACTTCAGATCACGGTTTGTAATAATACCAACCAGTTTTCCGTTCTCGGTAATCGGGACACCGGAAATACGGAATTTTGCCATCAGATTATTGGCATCTTCCAGGGTGTGCTCCGGAGACAGATAGAACGGATCGGTGATAACACCGTTCTCAGAACGTTTTACTTTGTCTACTTCTTCTGCCTGCTGCTCAATCGACATATTCTTATGAATAATACCGATTCCTCCCTGACGTGCCATGGCAATTGCCATACGGTGTTCTGTAACCGTATCCATGCCGGCGCTCATCATCGGGATGTTCAGCTTGATCTTCTTGGTCAGATGCGTAGTCAGATCTACCATGTTTGGGGTTACTTCAGAATACTGCGGAACCAGAAGCACATCATCGAAGGTAATACCATCACCAATAATTGTACCCATTTTCATTTCTTCCTTTCTTCTTAAGTCTTTTTGATTTATCACCTAATTTAACATAAAACAAAAAAGCTGTCAATCCATAAATACTTTTCTTGGTGCACGGTTGCGGATATCTTTTAACATCACTTCGTCCGGCTCGAAGATCACCATCTGCATGGCATTGTCCTTGGAGATGACGAATGCGTACGGTTTGTGGCCCTGTCCTTCGATGCCGGAGGAATAGTTGTAACGTTTGATACTCTGGTTGTTTTTGTAGGAATCAAGCTGATGGGACTGGTACGGAGCCAGGATTTCCATGTTGGAAAGCTCATAGCTTGCGGCTCTTTTTCTTCTTGACTGCGAATAGATACGGTCGATATCGAGCTCGCCGTTGACGTACAGATACTCAAACTCTACCGAAAGCTTCGGGATAAAAATATAGTCTACGATTCCAAGTACCAGCGCAAGAAGCAGAATCAGCGGATTCATCATAATTCCTGCGGCTGCAAAAAGAACGGTAAAGAAGATCAGAACTCCTTTGATCGCCTTGTCTTTTCCTGTCTGCTGTTTTTTCACCAGCACTTCTGTGTACAGATCACTCATTTACTCCATCCTCCTCAAGATATTCGATCAGTTTTGCTACATTGTCCGCGTTCTTTGTATTGACCAACACGGTCAGATAACACGGCTCATAGTACGTAAGGCCCATATCCTGGTACTTTTTCAATTTGGAAATGTCGAGGCAGGTATCTCCCGCCTTTATCCCGTACTTCTCACACGTCGCTTCGTCAAACAGTGTGGACAGATCCAGAAAATAATCGTCTTTGCTGTAGTTGTCGTACACGGCCTGTGAACAGATCAGAACATCCATGCTCTGTGCGGCAATCACGGCTGTGAATTTCATCAGCGTATTGTAATCCGCGTTTTCCAGGTTTTCACCGAAGCTGTAGCTTGTATCGATGCTTACCTTTTCGTACTTATCTCCGGTTCCGAGCGCTTCTTTTAGGTCCTCCTCGATCGGACTTACATCCTGCAGTCCTGCGTAATCCACTACGGCAATGCTCACGAGGTCATAATACTTCGCATTTTCATGGATATTCACAATCGTGCCGATGATGAAGATAACAGCGATGATGCCGAAAATGACAGCCTTGTAGTATTCCCAGATATAGGCCAGTTTCTCTTTAAAATTCATTTTCGACAGCTTCTCTTTTTCGAGCTGCATCTTCTCCTTCCTTGTCATGTCGGATTCATAACGACTTGCCATGTGTGTTTCTTCTCCTTTGTTGTATTTCCCCCAACATCCTACAAATCAGTATAGCATAAAACGCCGGAAGCGTCCATATACGCCGCCCGGCGAAAGCATGAAAACTTTCTGAAATTTTTTGTAACGATTCAGGGCCATGCGAAATGGAAGAAAAACTTTCCACTAAAAAATCGGCCGGCAAAGACAGGACTTCGGAACCCATGTTCCGCTACGGTCTTTGCCAGCCGGTTTTCTTATTTTGTTTTACCAGACATTTTTATCCCGGAAATTACATCATTCCCATTCCGCCGTCTGCGCCTGCCGGCATAGCCGGAGCCGGCTCTTTGATGGTGGAAACTACGGACTCGGTGGTCAGCAGCGTTGCGGAAACGCTGGTAGCGTTCTGCAGTGCGCTTCTGGTAACCTTAACCGGATCAAGGATACCAGCCTGGATCATGTCTACATACTCTTCGTTGTATGCATCAAATCCAACACCTACTTTGGACTCTTTTACTTTGTTGATAACAACAGCGCCTTCCAGACCTGCGTTTGTTACGATGTGGAACAGAGGAGCCTCAAGTGCTTTCTGTACGATTCTTGCACCGATCTTCTCGTCGCCGTCCAGGTTGTCAATCAGCTCTGCAAGCTGTGTTGTTACATGGATGTATGCAGAACCGCCGCCTGCGATGATACCCTCTTCTACGGCTGCTCTCGTTGCATTTAAAGCATCCTCCATACGGAGTTTCTCTTCTTTCATCTCGGTCTCGGTTGCTGCACCTACACGGATCACAGCTACGCCGCCTGCCATTTTTGCCAGTCTCTCCTGCAGTTTCTCTTTATCGAACTCAGAAGTGGTCTCCTCGATCTGGGATCTGATCTGGCCGATTCTTGCAGCGATGGCATCTTTTGCGCCGGCACCGTCAACGATAACAGTGTTCTCTTTCTGAACTTTAACAGATTTTGCACGTCCGAGCATTTCCAGAGTAGCGTCTTTTAATTCCAGACCAACTTCCTCGGAGATCACCTGGCCGCCGGTCAGGATTGCGATATCCTCGAGCATTGCTTTTCTTCTGTCGCCGTATCCCGGTGCTTTGACAGCTACTACGTTGAAGGTTCCGCGCAGTTTGTTGATCACGAGTGTCTGGAGAGCCTCGCCCTCTACGTCCTCAGCGATGATCAGCAGTCTTGCGCCGTTCTGTACGATCTGCTCCAGCAGCGGAAGAACTTCCTGAATGTTGGACAGTTTCTTATCGGTAATCAGGATATATGGATTGTCGAGAACGGCTTCCATTTTCTCCATATCGGTACACATGTAAGCGGAGATATATCCACGGTCGAACTGCATACCTTCTACCAGCTCCAGCTCGTTCTGCATGGTCTTGGACTCCTCGATGGTGATAACGCCGTCTTTGGAAACTTTTTCCATAGCGTCAGCTACCATCTGGCCTACTTCTTCGCTTCCGGAAGAAACAGCTGCAACTTTTGCAATCTGCTCTTTGCCTGCTACCGGCTGGCTCATCTCTGCAAGGATCTGAACAGCTTTATCGGTTGCTTTCTTCATTCCCTTACGAAGAACGATCGGGTTCGCACCTGCTGCCAGGTTTTTCATTCCTTCGTTTACCATAGCCTGTGCCAGAACGGTTGCGGTTGTGGTACCATCACCTGCTACGTCGTTGGTCTTTGCAGCAACTTCTTTGATGAGCTGTGCGCCCATGTTTTCAAAGCCGTCTGCCAGCTCGATCTCTTTTGCAATCGTAACACCATCGTTTGTGATGAGCGGAGCGCCGTACTGTTTGTCCAGAACAACGTTTCTTCCTTTCGGTCCAAGGGTTACACGTACGGTATCTGCAAGCTGGTTTACACCATTCTGAAGAGCGTTTCTTGCCTCTGCTCCATATTTAATCTCTTTTGCCATGATTGTCATGCCTCCTGATTTTTACTTGATTATTCTTTATTTTACAACTGCCAGAATGTCATCCTGTTTTACGATGATGTACTCTTCGTCTTCCAGTTTGACGTTGGTTCCTGCATATTTGGAATAGATTACCTGATCTCCGACTGCAACTTCCATTTTTACTTCTTTGCCGTCTTCTACTTTTCCAGGTCCTACTGCGATAACCTCAGCCTGCTGCGGTTTCTCCTGTGCCTGTCCCGGAAGTACGATACCGGATTTTGTGGTTTCCTCTGCTTTTAACTCTTTTAATACAACTCTGTCACCTAAAGGTACTAACTTCATTTATGTTTCCTCCTTCAAGATTTCATTCAGTTTTATTTATTAGCACTCAGTTCATTCGAGTGCTACTTGATGGTTCTTACTATAGTGTTTTCCACCTCATTTCGCAAATGCATGAATTTTGTAATTCTCTTTTTTTTTCTCGTGATAACTCTTAATTTCTCTTATTTTCTCGTTTTTTCTTATTTTGGCAACTTTTTCATATTTTATACTCTCTTTAGAATCTAATTATAGTTTATTCCTAAAAACGGGAATGATACCATTTTTTTCCGCTCCCCGAATGCTTTTTTGCACAAAAAGAAACGGCGCCATTCTTAAACGGCTCCGATTCTTTTCTACATTCCACTTTTTTATTTTTTCGCCTCGTCCGGATGGGCATCGCCCTTTCCTTTCAGGTTCTTTCTTGCTTTGATCTCGTCGAGTTCATCAAAGATATAATCATTTAATACCTTGATATACGTTCCCTTCATACCGCTGGAACGGGACTCGATGACGCCTGCGCTCTCGAATTTGCGGAGGGCATTTACGATGACAGATCTTGTGATGCCGACGCGGTCTGCAATTTTGCTTGCAACCAGAATGCCCTCATCCCCGTTCAGTTCATCAAAGATATGGATGATGGCTTCCAGTTCGGAGAAGGACAACGTGTTGAATGCGGATTTAACCACCTGAACCTTGCGGTTTTCCTCCACATTTTCCTCGTTGACGGAACGCATCATTTCCAGTCCGACAACGGTTGTGCCGTACTCACTGACGATGATATCGTCGATATCGTACTGCGGGGTGCAGCGGTACATAAATACGGTACCAAGGCGTTCTCCGGCGATCTCGATCGGGCAGATAATTGCGGTGTAGCGCTCTACACCAGGCCGCTCAAAGCCGAGGGTCTGTAAATTGACGTTCTCTTTTGTGGAGAGTACGCCGAGGAGACGCTCGTTTAATGCGGCATCGACATAACCGCCCACCTTATCCTCGATCAGCTCCGTAATTTCTTCCACGCCCGGGCAAAGGCTGATGCCCAGCACTTTTCCTTTTTTACTGATCACCAGGATATTGGAACTTAACGTTTCCATCAGGACTTCACAGATATCGTTGAACACGACCTTCGTGGAGTGATTGTTATGAAGCAGTTTGTTGATTTTTCTGGTTTTATCCAGCAGTTGTACGCTCATGTTCTTCTCCTTTCTTTATTTTCTGCATTTTTTTGGCGTATCCGCCGAAAAAAATGCACACTGATGCCTTTTTCAGACAACCCTTAAAACTAAGCTCATTCTATCATGTAGTTTTCCGGAAATCAATATATTTTTCAGAAAACTATAAATTTTATAAAAATTCATGCTAAATTTTTTCGGATCTTCCTGTTTTTCCGCCTCGATAAGCAAAAAAAACGGCCTGCACCAGTTTTTCACCAGTACAGACCGCTTTGTCATTCTCAGTCTTCGTCTTTCTTTTCGCGTGCTTCTACATAGCCGCACTGCTCGTCCGCGCAGACCAGCTTATTGCCTTTTTCCAGCATATAGCCGCCGCACTGCGGGCATTTCTTGGCAGACGGTTTCTGCCAGGACATGAAATCGCATTCCGGATTGTTTTCGCATCCATAATATTTCCGTCCTTTTTTCGTCTTGCGCAGGATCACTTCTTTTCCGCACTTCGGACACGGAACACCGATCTTTTCCAGATACGGCTTCGTGTTCTTGCAGTCCGGGAATCCCGGGCAGGCGAGGAATTTTCCGTGAGGGCCGTATTTGACCACCATGTTGCGGCCGCAGTTCTCGCAGATGACATCCGTCACCTCATCCTCTACCTTAACTTCTTCGAGGTTCTTTTCTGCCTCTGTGACCGCCTCATAGAGATCCGGCCAGAAGTTCTCGACTACTGTCTTCCACGGAACACTTCCATCTCCAACCCTGTCGAGCAGAGCTTCCATCGTTGCCGTAAAGTTGACATCCACGATGCTCGGGAATGCCTCTTTCATCATGTTGTTGACCACCTCGCCGAGCTCTGTCATGTAAAGGTTCTTGTTCTCCTTTGCCACGTAACGGCGGTTGATGATCGTTGTGATGGTCGGCGCATACGTACTTGGACGGCCGATGCCGAGTTCCTCAAGCATTTTGACAAGGGATGCCTCGGTGTAGTGTGCCGGCGGCTGTGTGAAGTGCTGCTGCGGATCCATCTTTTCCAGTGCCAGCTCCGTTCCTGCCTCCAGGCTCCGGACAGCGGCGTTTTTCTCTTTCTTTTCCTCATCCGGATCGGTGTAAACGGACATGAAACCATCAAATGCCAGACGGGAGGAAGCTGCTGTAAAGAGATACTCTCCTGCATTGATCCGTGCGGAAATTGTCTCATAGACGGCTGGCTGCATGCGGCTTGCCACAAAGCGTTTCCAGATCAGCTGATACAGGCGGAACAGATCTCTTGTCAGGGATTCTTTTACCATTACCGGTGTATTCGTCACATCGGTCGGACGGATGGCCTCGTGCGCATCCTGTGCCTTGCTGTTTTTATTCTCCGTCGTGTCCCCGCTTGCGGTATATTTTGTGCCGTACTGCTCCTGGATAAAGGAACGTGCTGCCGCATCGGCCTCCTCGCTGATTCGTGTAGAATCGGTACGCAGATAGGAAATCAGAGCGATCGTTCCCTTTCCTTTTACTTCCACGCCCTCGTAGAGCTGCTGCGCCAGACGCATCGTCTTCTGTGTGGAGAAGTTCAGCACCTTCGATGCTTCCTGCTGCAGGGTACTCGTGGTGAACGGAAGCGGCGCTTTCTTGGAACGCTCTCCTTTTTTCACTTCGGATACGGTAAAGGTCTCATTTTCCAGTCCCTTTAAGATTTCATCGAGCTGCTCTTTCGTCTCGATCGCCATCTTTTCACTGCCTTTTCCGTGGAATTTTGCGACGAGCGGTTTCTTCTCGCCTGGAATTTTCAGATCTGCTTCCAGTGTCCAGTATTCTTTCGGAATGAACGCATTGATCTCATCCTCGCGGTCGCCGATGATGCGCAGTGCAACGGACTGCACACGGCCGGCGGAAAGTCCGCGTTTGATTTTCTTCCATAACAATGGGCTGATTTCATAACCTACCATACGGTCGAGGCAGCGGCGCGCCTGCTGCTCGTCCACCAGGTTCATATCGATGTCGCGTGCCTGTTTGATCGACGCTTTGACTGCTGATTTTGTGATCTCGTTGAAGGTGATGCGGCGCATCTTGTTCTCATCGAGATTCAGCGCAATCGACAGATGCCAGGAAATTGCCTCTCCCTCGCGGTCAGGGTCAGTTGCAAGATAAACTTTATCTGCTTTTTTTGCGGCTTTTCGAAGAGATGCCAGAAGCTCTCCTTTTCCGCGGATGGTGATATATTTTGGTTCAAAGTCATGTTCTACATCAATTCCAAGCCGGCTTTTCGGCAGATCGCGCACATGGCCCATAGATGCTGCAACTTCGTAATTTGCCCCGAGATACTTTTTCACCGTCTTGACTTTTGCCGGTGATTCCACTATTACAAGATATTTTGCCACCTCTGATGCCTCCTGAATACATATTTTTATAACTGTCCAGATCTATATTGCGTTTTTCATATCGCATAGTTCTGCATCATTACAAATTCCAGAATAATTCCTAAATTAGTCGTAACTTCCACTGACTATACACCAAAAAGTTTTTTCTTGCAAGTGTTTTCCATTTTTAAAATGTACCATTTTTCGATGTTTCCCGACAAAATAACAGGATTTTTTCAATTTTTTAACGATTTTTCCTGATTTTTTTCTTTTCTTTTTCCTTTTTCAGACATGCACGCGGCGCAGAAGAGCCCCCTTTTTTCTTTTTCTTCTATTATAATTGTGCACCGGGCGGAATATCACAAAACCTTTCTTTTCCTCGTCCCTTTTACGATAACGCCATGTACACGCCCGGCGGATTTTCCGCAATAACGCCGTCAATTTCGAGTGCCAGCAGAATGCCGGTCAGCTCCTGCAGCGGGATTCCGGTGCTGCCGGCAAGCTGTGCAAGATTCTGCGGTTCTGCCGCGAGTGTTTTCAGAACCATTTCCGCCTCTTTTCCATAGCGCGGACGCGGTGCGGCTCTTTTTGTCCCGGCCTTTTTCACGCCCAGCTCCTCGAGAATCGTTTCGGGTGAAATCGCAATTTCCGCTCCCTGCGCGATCAGGCGGTTGCAGCCGCGGCTTGTCGCATCCGTTGTCCGTCCGGGCAGGGCAAATACCGTTTTTCCCTGCTCCAGCGCGTAGTCCGCCGTAATGAGCGAGCCGCTCTTCTCTTTTGCCTCAATTACCAGAACGACATCTGCCAGCGCACTGATCACGCGGTTGCGGATCGGGAAATGCCACGGAAGCGGCTCTGCGCCCGGAGGAAATTCGCTTAAGACACCGCCTCCGTTTTCCAGCATCCGCCGCATCAGCGGGTAATTCTGTTTCGGATAGCAGATATCCACACCGCAGCCAAGCACGGCAAACGTCTTTCCCTTTCCGCGCAGTGCCCCCTCGTGCGCCGCCGCGTCGATTCCGCACGCCAGTCCGCTGATCACCGCCACGCCGTTTGCCGCCAGCACCTGCGCGAAAAAGGCCGCCTGGCTCTTTCCGTACGCCGTACATATCCGCGCGCCCACAATCGCCGCTGTTTTCTGCTCATCCGCCGGCAGCGCGCCCCGCACGAAAAGGCGGGACGGCATGTCCGCGAACGGCATAAGCCGCTCCGGATAGCCCTCCTGCCCGCGGCCGACTGTAAAGATTTCCATCGCCATACGTCAGATCCTCCATATACTTTTGTCGGCGCTCCGAAAGCAGATCGCCTCGCTGATATGCGGCACGCCGATTTTGACCGCCCCGTCCAGATCCGCAATTGTCCGCGCGGTGCGGATAATCCCGTGGTAGGAACGCGCGCTGAGGCGCAGGCGGCGGAAGGCATCCTCTAAAAGCTCTTCCGCTGCCTTTTCCAGGATACAGTATTTCTCGATCTGGCCTGCTTTCAGTTCGCTATTGAAATGAATCGACTCCTGCCGGTAGCGCGCCGCCTGAATTTGCGCCGCTGCCGTCGCTTTTTCCCGCATCCTGGCCGAGGATTCGCACCGCTCCTCGCCGTGCAGATCCTCGTAGGAAAGTGCTTCCACCTGCACGCAGAGATCCATGCGGTCGAGGAACGGCTGGCTGACTCTCGAGAGATACCGGCTGATGTCGCCGGGTGCGCAGGTACAGCGCGATAAGTCGGGGTAAAAGCCGCAGGGGCAGGGGTTCATTGCCGCCACCATCAGAAATGACGCCGGGAACACATAGTTTCCGCTGACACGTGAAATCACAATCCGGTGCTCCTCGAGCGGCTGGCGCAGGATCTCAATGGTTGTGCGCGTCATCTCCGGGAGTTCATCAAGGAAGAGAACGCCGCGGTGTGCCAGCGTAATTTCGCCCGGAGACGGCTGTTTTCCGCCGCCTGCAAGAGCCTGCGGCGACATCGTGTGATGCGGAGCACGGAAGGGCCGCTCCCGGCGGACACCCTCTCCTTTGGCAAGCATTCCGGCGATGCTGTAGATCCGCGTTACTTCCATCTGCTCCTCCTCAGACATCGGAGGCATGATCGTCGGAATCCGCCTTGCGATCATGGATTTTCCGCTGCCCGGCGGCCCCAGCATCAGCAGATTGTGAAATCCGGCCGCAGCGATGAGCGCCGCCCGCCGCGCCGCCGTCTGGCCCTGCACTTCGGAAAAGTCCGGCTCTTTTCCGTCCTCCTTCTTTTGATTTTCTATAGACGGAAGCGACGGCATTTTCCCTTCACAGCAGTAGTTCAAAAGCTCCTGTAAATTCTGGATTCCAACGACGTGAAGCCCGCCGACCAGACCCCCTTCCGCGGCATTTCCGGCTGGAACAAGAAGCGTTGTGCATCCAAGCTCCCGCGCCTTCGCCGCTGCCGGAAATACACCGCTGATCTCCTGCACATGGCCGTCAAGGCCGAGTTCGCCGAGCACCATCGTTTTCCGGAGTGACCCGGGCGGAATCCGGCCGAGCGTCATCAGAACGCCCGCTGCAATCGGAAGATCGAAACGCGATCCTTCTTTTCGGACGTCCGCCGGGGATAAATTAATCGTAATTCGTTTCGGCGGCAGGGAAATTCCCATGTTTTTGAGGGCTGTCCGCACGCGGTCCTGCGCCTCCTTTACCTGGGCACTCACGTAGCCGACCATCGTAAACTGCGGCATGCCGTCACTGACATCCGCCTCCACCTGCACCGGAATCATCTCCATGCCCGAGACGGTGGCTGATAATACACTGCAATACAAAGAAAACCTCCTTTTCTTTCAGTAGCAGGTCGTATAGTTCCTATTTATTTTTCATTTTGGGAAAATGTCCGGCAAGAACACCGGGAAGATATTATCTTTGATTTTTGTTCGAAAAAGTAAGGATAAGGAAACCTTTTCTGCACCTGATTTCCTTACCCTTTATTATAGAAGCAGTCCGTTTGAAATGTCAAGCATTTACGAAGCGGCAAACCGTAACCGCAACTTTTCAATTGCATTCTTCTCGATCCGCGACACGTACGAACGGCTGATGCCGAGCCGGGCAGCGACCTGTTTCTGTGTGTATTCTGCTTTTCCGCCAAGGCCGTACCGGAGAAGAAGCACCTGTTTTTCCTGCTCTTTTAATTCCGAATCCAGATAACAGTACAGCCGCACCGCGTCCTCTTTCCGGTTGTACTGTTCCGCGATATCCTCCCCGCCGCCCTCCACGATGTCGAGCAGATGGATCTCATTTCCCTCCTTGTCGGTTCCGATCGGCTCGTAGAGGGAAATCTCCCGTGCCGTTTTCTTTTTGCTCCGAAGATACATCAGCAGCTCATTATCAATACAGCGGGCGGCGTATGCGGCCAGCCGGTTTCCTTTTTTCGAATCATATGTCATCACCGCCTTGATGAGGCCGATCGTTCCAATGGAAATCAGATCGTCGAGATCATCGGGCAGGCCCTGATACTTTTTCACAACGTGCGCGACCAGGCGCAGATTCCGCTCGACCAGAATGTCTCTGGCTTTTGTATCGCCCCTCTGATACGCATCCAGACAGCTTTTTTCTTCCTGTGCAGACAGTGGTTTTAAAAAGGGTTCCAAGAAAAGCGGCACCTCAAAGGGGATTTTTCTTTATTTTATGTTTGAATTGCAGGAAACGTGCCTGTCTGCTATACTGATAAGATCAGCCGGGTTTTCCGGCACTCGACATTATATTTTTAAGAGGAGGTTTCCTTTTATGACAGACCAGAAAAACGGACAGGAATATCTTTCTTTTGTGCTGGAAAAGCTGCAGGCGCGTCTTGCCGAGATTAGTCAGTCTCTGCTGGACGGACAGAAAGAAATTGAAAATATGCACGATTATTACTGGCAGAACTATACCGAGATGGACCAGTACGGATATGAGGATTACGACAATCAGCAGGCGCTGCTGCATCAGGTGAATGCGAATCAGGAGCAGCTTCTTCTGCGGAGCCGCTTCCGGAAAATGCTGGATTCTCCGTTCTTCGGGCGTGTGGATTTCTGCTATGACGGGGATGATGAGCCGGAAATTTTCTATATCGGCATCGGCAATTTTGCGGAGCGGCCGGGCGAGCTGCCGCTGATTTACGACTGGAGAAGCCCGGTCAGCGGTCTTTTCTACGATTTTGACCGCGGGCCGGCTTCCTATCTGGCGCCGGGCGGCGAGATGACAGGGGAAATCTGTTCCAAGTGGCAGTATAAGATCCGGGATGGAAAGATGATTTACGGATTTGAGAGTGATGTGAAAATTGATGATGATATTTTAAAGGCGGAGCTTGGCAACAACGGCGAGGTACAGCTGAAAAATATTATCCGCACAATTCAGAAGGAACAGAATGCGATCATCCGCAATACGAAGGACCGGATTCTGGTAATTCAGGGAGCGGCTGGAAGCGGCAAGACATCGGTGGCGCTGCATCGGATTGCCTACCTTTTGTATCATGACAGACAGAATCTGAAGTCTTCGAATATTCTGATTTTATCGCCGAACGGGGTATTTTCGGATTATATTTCACATATTCTGCCGGAGCTCGGTGAGGAGAATATTCAGGAGATGAGTTTTGATCTCTTTGCTTACCGCAAATTACAGGACACGGCGGCGGACTGTGAGGATCGCTGTGATCAGATTGAGCGGGAGATGCGGGATCCAAAAGCCGCAGAACGGTTTGCTTTAAAACAGTCGCAGGCGTTTGTGGACCAGATGGAGGGATTTGCGCTGGAGCTTGAGGACGAGCTGATGAATTTCTCAGACGTTTCGTATAAGTCGTTTGTGAAGTCAGAATCGGAGATTATTACGCTGTTTTATGACAAGTTTGCGGATATTCCGCTGCTCTCGCGGATGGATGCGGTGGCGGAGACGTTTATTGACGAGATCGAGACGCTGCTGAACCGGGATCTGCCGGAGGAGGAGCGGATTCCGCTCATCGAAAAATTCCAGAAGATGTATGAGACGATGGATTTTTATGTTCTCTACAATCGTTTTCTGAAGAAAGAGGGATATCAGACGCTGCCGCGGCGGCCGTTGGAGAAGCGGAAACTGCGGTATGAGGATGTGTATCCGGTTCTGTATCTGAAGTACCGCCTGTCGCGGCAGGCGGAGCGGTCGAATATTAAGCATCTGGTGATTGATGAAATGCAGGATTATTCGCGGCTCCAGTATCTGATTATCCGGCGGATGTTTTCCTGTAAGATGACGATTCTCGGCGACCGGGCGCAGACGATGGCGGATCAGCAGCAGGATGTACTGCAGTTTTTACCGGGGATTTTCGGGAAGGATCTGCGGCGGATTGAGATGCGGAAGAGTTACCGGAATACGGTGGAAATTGCGTCGTATGCGGCAAATCTCATTGGCGTAACGGATCTGGAGCTGTTTGAACGGCACGGAATGCCGGTGTTGGAACGGAATGTCACGGATCTTGAGGCGGCTCTGCGGGAGGCAGTGGATACGCTGTTTCCAGATGAGAAAACGTATGAGACGGCGGCGGTGATTGTACCGGATGAGAAGACGGCGGAACGGGCTTATTTGATTTTACGGGAGATTCTGGCGGAAAAAGATTTTGACTGTGAGAAGCGGCTTTCGTGGCTGAACCGTGACAGCTCCAGTTTTAAGAAAGGACTGACGGTTACCACATTTTATCTGGCAAAAGGGCTGGAGTTTGATCAGGTGTTCTCGATTTTCCCAAAGGACGAGAAACGGGAGATGATGATGCAGGCGCAGTATATTGCAGCGACCAGAGCATTGCATGAGCTGAGAGTGTATCATATTTAAAAACAGGGAGATCCTCCGAAAAAATTCGATTGGATCTCCCTGTCATTTTTATTTTCGATCAGATATGATAGAATCCTGCGGACTGTGCCGGGATGGTGATGATTCCGTCTTTGGATTCTGCTTTTCCTCCGATCGTGTAGAGGGCATCCTTCAGCTCTGCACTGTATGGGAAGGACTGCTCTTTGTCGGATGGGTTGATGATAACGAGGACTTTTTCACCCTCAGCCTCACGGACGTATGCCAGCGGATACTGGTTTTTCTCTGCATAAACGAACTCGATGGTTCCGCGGCTTAAGAGTGCTTTGCTGCTCTGGCGGATCTGGATGAGTTTTTTAACTTCGTGGTACAGGGAATCCGGATCGGCCATCTGTGCTTTTGCGGTCGGACGGTCTTTGCCCGGATCCATGGTGATGTAGAGGTCGCTGGCCGGTGCGCTGGAAAATCCTGCGTTGGTGCTGTCATCCCACTGCATCGGAGAACGGGAACCGGTGCGGTTGTATCCGCCCTCAACGGATTTCAGGCCTTCGACGTAGCGCATACCGATTTCATCACCGTAGTAGATGAACGGCGCACCTGGCATGGAAAGAAGGAAAGCGAAAGCAATTTTCAGCTCATTCCCCTGCAGACGGCGTGCCAGACGGTCCATATCATGGTTTCCGGACGGGATGCAGATCAGGCCTTTCTGTGCGGTCTTATTGTAGTTGGTTTTGTAGGTCTCTACAAACTCAGAGATATCTCCTTTTCCGCGTTTGGAGAAGAATGGCTCATCGCAGCGGAACAGATCGTTGTAATGGGACGGTCCAAAGTGAAGCAGGAAGTCCATGTGGAAGCCGCCCTGTAAGGATTTGTCCGGCTCGCCCCACTCGGATACCATGGCTGCATCCGGGAACTCGGCGTCGAGGAATTTCCGTACCTGCTGCCACAGGCGGATGGTTCCTTTGCCTTCCTGATCGTTCTTTACCAGGGAGCCCGCCATATCGACACGGAAGCCGTCGCAGCCCATGTTCAGCCAGAATCTCATGACATCTTCCATCGCTGCCAGCGTTGCCTGCGGTCCCTCATCATCAAAGGACTGCTGCCACGGTTTTTCCGGATCCGGCTGATAAAAGCCGTAGTTCAGGGCCGGCTGGTTGGAGAAGAAGTTGATGGCGCAGGCGCCGTCACGCTCGGAAATGCCGCGCAGGCTTCCCATTCCTTCCGGTGCTTCCCATACGTTATTAGTCCATACGTAGCGGTCTGTAAATTCATTGCGGTCTGCTTTCATGGATTCTTTGAACCATGGATGCTCAACAGATGTATGGCCCGGAACCAGGTCGAGCAGAACGTGCATGTCACGTTTGTGTGCCTCTTCGAAAACTCTCTTCAGATCCTCATTCGTTCCGTAGCGCGGTGCAACGCGGCAGTAATCTGCGACATCGTATCCTGCATCACCGAATGGGGACAGGAAGCACGGGTTGATCCAGATGGCGTTGCAGCCCAGTTCCTTGATGTAGTCTAATTTTTCAATGATACCCTGGAAATCTCCGATTCCGTCGGCGTTGGTGTCGTTGAAGGACTGCGGGTAAATCTCATAAAATACTGCGTTATCTAACCATTTTGACATTTTTTCTTTTCCTCTTTCGCTCTTATTTCTGCTGTATTTTCGTCGTTGCAGCAAGTGTTTCTATATGATATATTACTACTGTATCCGCTGAAATACCAGTAATTTCCTATTTCATTCTAATACTATTCTATGATTTTATGCATGCCGCGCTCTGCCATTTCCGGCATTTCACGGACATGCTTTTGGGAGGAGGATTTTATGATGCTTTCTGCTGCGAAAGAAAAACGCCAGCACGGCTCCATGCAGGTTCCCTACAGTTATTATGACTGCCGGATGCCCGACTATTTTCCCGGCGTACCGCTGCACTGGCACGGGGAGATGGAGCTGAATTATATCAAACGCGGAACGGGGTATTTTCAGTATGAGGACCGTCTGCTTACGGCGCATGCCGGTGATATTTTTCTGATTCAGCCGAACCTCGTACATGCCATTCTGCCCGCCGAGCAGGAGTCGATGTTTTATGATACGATTGTTTTCCACAAGAATATGCTGATCGGCGGGTATGACGACCGCAGCTACACGGAAATTCTGCAGCCGTTTTTCTCCGCCCGGCGCCGCATCCAGGCACCGATTTCACCCGAACATTCCAGTTATGCTGCACTTTCTGCATCCGTCCAGCAGATTTTCCGCTGCATCCGTGAAAACTCTGCTGTCTCCGATCTTCTGCTGAAAAGTGAGCTGCTCCGCTTCTTCTATCTGCTCGCCGCATCGCCGGAACTCTGCACCGATCGTCCCGCCATGCCTGCGTCTGCTGAAAACCTGCGGCCTGTGCTCGCCTATATCCAGGAGCACTTCGCCGACCCAATTACCATAGAGGAACTTGCCAGGCTGTCGCATTTGAGCAAAAGCTATTTTATGAGCTGTTTTAAGCAGACCTTCGGACTCGGGGCCGTTGAATATCTGACACAGTT
This sequence comes from Blautia sp. AM29-29, assembly GCF_003480555.1. NCBI lineage: Bacteria > Bacillati > Bacillota > Clostridia > Lachnospirales > Lachnospiraceae > Blautia > Blautia sp. AM29-29. The sequence goes on along the minus strand of NZ_QUJD01000010.1, from coordinate 10,080 downwards.
TCGGATCAAAGCCGCCTGCGAGGCGCTGCGCAGTACGACGCAGAGTGTGTCCGAAATCGCGTACGACAATGGTTTCCGCAACCTTTCCAACTTCAACCGGCAGTTCCGAAGCAAAGTGGGATGTACGCCGCAGATGTATCGGAAGGAATTTCAAAATTCATAAATTCAAAAAGGGATGCATCAAAATATGCATCCCGAAAATCTATCTCTGATCCTATTTTTATTCCGTAATCTCCGGTACCGACGGAACATCTTTATCTTCTTCCCGCCAGCTCCCAGAATGCGACAGCGCTCGCCGCAGCGACGTTCAGTGAATCCACACCGTGTGTCATCGGAATCAGCACGGTTGCATCTGTTTCAGCGATCGTATCACTTGCCAGTCCGTCACCCTCGGTTCCGAGCAGAATGGCGAGCTTTTCATGCGTTTTCAACGACGGATCATCCATCGGAACGGAGTCTTCTTTTAATGCCATCGCAACGGTATAAAATCCAAGTTCCTGCAGTGCAGCAATTCCCTGCTCCGGCCAGTAACTGCCGCCTGGCAGCACGGTCCACGGGACCTGGAAGACATTTCCCATGCTCACGCGGATGGCGCGGCGGTACAGCGGGTTGCTGCAGCCTGATGTGAGAAGCACGGCATCGATGCCAAGCGCGGCGGCAGAACGGAAAATCGCACCGACATTCGTCGGGTTCACGACATTTTCCAGAATCGCCACGCGGCGGGCATTCCGGCAGATTTCCTCCATAGCCGGAAGCGTGCGGCGGTGCATCGCGCAGAGCATGCCGCGCGTGAGGGCAAAGCCTGTGAGCTGTTCCAGCACCTTCGTCTCTGCTGTATAGACCGGCGCGTCCGGGCAGTGCGCAAAGAGTGCTTCGTTTGCGGCAAGCTCTGCGCTTCCGGCAAGGAACGAAACCGGTTCATATCCGACATCCAGCGCACGCTCGATGACACGCGGACTCTCCGCAAGAAAAAGGCCTGGCTGCGGTTCATAATAGTGCAATAACTGCGGTTCTGAAAGACGCGCATACACGTCGAGCTCCGGCGCCGCAAAGTTTTCGATTTTTCTGATCTCTGACATAATATTGATTTCCTTTTGCGTTTTCTCTTTGTTTTCACTATGTTCTATTGTAGCAATCCCGCTCCCGTTTCGCAATCCATTCTTTTTCCCGCCGGTGCCGTTCCCCGCACCATTCGCCAAACCGTGCTTCCAGCACGCATCGAATTTTCTTGTTTATCTGTCTTTTTTAAAAATTTCTCAATTTCCTCTTGCCAAACGCCGCCAGAGACGTTATAATAATCGACGGTTCAAAATTAAAAACTGCAGAAAAGATTGGTATCAGATTGGAAACGGCACAAGTGCATTGCTTGGTTAACGAACAACACATGTGTCTTTTTTGCGCCCATTTTTCAAAATTGCAAAGAAAAGGAGAACAATCGATGCCAAAAACAAAATTTCAAAACGTTGTATTTACCCTCATGATGTCCTTTCTGATGGTCTATGCCATGATCTGCTACAACATTTCCATGAACATCGGCGGAATGACAAATCAGGTCTTTCTGATGGCGTTTCACGAGATGATAATCATGTGGCCGGCCGCTTTTATCCTCGAGTTTTTCCTCGTGGATCATCTGGCTCACAAATTAGCTTTTTGCATGGTAACACCGCAGGATCGTCCGATCGTAATCACGCTGGCAATTTCCATTATGATTATTGCTATTATGTGTCCGATTATGAGTTTTATTGCAACGCTGCTGTTTAAAAATGCCGGAAAGGAATTCGTTGCTGTCTGGCTCCAAACCACGTTTTTAAACTTCCCGGTTGCCTTCTTCTGGCAGCTCATGTACTGCGGACCCTTCATCCGTTTTCTGTTCCGCAAACTGTTTCCGGAAAAATAAGAAAAGATATCCACAAAGGCGAACCGCTTTTCCCCTCTCTTTCCACAATTTCTGTGGACAGACGGTGCAAAATGGTTCGCCTTCTGTGGATATCTTTTGTTTTCTTCCGGGATTACTCCTGCGGTACCGGATTGGATACGCTGACTACATGATCATACCAGGTTCCTTTTTTACCAATGATCGCAACATTGAAATCCTCGTCCAGTTTTTCTACCGGGATATCAAAGCCGTACACTTCATCTGTGGTTCCGTCAGAATACGTTACCTCATCTGTGGTCGGCTCGATCAGCTCTGCGCCGTCTGCCTGTGCTTCTTCTTTTGTTCCCACAAAGACATTGACAATGTTTTTGGATACCAGGCTGACGTGGATGGTCATTTTTCCGTCTTTTACCGTCAGGACACCCTTTCCTTCTTTTGCTTCATTGACATGGAACATATTGCTGTCTGTATTGAAGTCTGCCGTATACGTACCGTCTTCCAGCTCTGATGCGCTGCTTTCTCCTGCAGTCTCCGCTGCCGATGCGCTTTCTGCTGAAACATCTGATGTGGATGTACTGCTCTCTGCCTTAGATGCATCCTGTACAGAAGCGGAAGATGCGTCTGCCGCAGAAGACGCAGATACTGCAGATGCAGAAGATGACGCTGCATCCTTTCCGCCACATGCGCCGAGCATGGATACAGTCAGTGCTGCTCCAAGAAAAAGAACTGCCAATTTTTTTCTCATAATAAAATTCCTCCTTGTATCACCTTGAAGCGGATCTTTTTCATCCGCTCAACTTAAAATCCGACAGCACACTGAGTCTCTTCAGCCGTACTGCCGGATCTTATTTTACTCTATTTTACGTTCGGAATACAACCCCTAATTATTCAGCATCGTCCTGAACGCCGTTGCCGTCCATAGCTGCCTTGGTGTGCTGTACATACAGCTGCTCAACAGCATCAATTCTTCCAAGACCTTCGATCTGAGTGTTGATCTCATCGAATGCACCGGATGCCTCAAACTGGCTCTTCCAGGAATCCTCATCCTCGCCTGCCATATCGTTGTTTGCGTGGTCACCTGCAACAACCATCAGCGGACGAAGAATTACTTTCTTGTATCCGGCTGCTTTTACTGCCTCGATCACATTCTCGCAGGCGGTCTCTTCCGGCTCGCCCTCAACGGTTCCGATGAATACGTTTTTGTATCCAAGAGTATCCATCTGTGTCTGCATCTGGCTGTAAGTTACTTTTGCATTGTGGGAAGTACCATGTCCCATAAATACGAAAGCAGTGCCGTCCTCTGCTGCTGCATCCAGACTGTCATAATTTGCAGATTTTACTGCCTGTGCCGTGATTGCTTCTGCAACGGCCTGTTTGTCCTCGTTGATTACGGTAGCGTCACTTCCAACCTCGCCAAGCAGCGGCTCTGCGATGGTTACGGACTCAAATTTATCTTTATAGCTATCTACTGCTTCTTTCAGCTCGTCGTACTCTGCGCCGTGCATCAGATGAGTCGGCTGAATAATCAGTTTTTTCACGCCATTGCTTACAGCTCTTTCCAGTGCCTGATCTACGTTGTCGATCTTCTCGTCATCGCGGGCCTGTACATGGTTGATGATGATCTGTGCAGTGAAGGCACGTCTTACGGACCAGTCCGGATATGCAGCCTGCAGAGCTTTCTCAACGCCTCCGATATCCTCAGCACGGCTGTCGTTGAAGGAAGTACCAAAGCTTACAACCAGAAGCTCATTCTCGCCGATCTCGTCTCCGTTTAACGGATCATCCTTGGAAGCATCCCCTGTGTCTCTTCCGAAGTAATCCGGATCTGCGTTCTCACCTTCTACGAGTTCTTTCTGTGCGTCTGTCAGGGCATCCCATGCCTCTTTTGCTTCTTTGCACTGCTCGTCGGTGTTATCATTTCTTTCCTGTACATAAATTGCGTCAATCAAAGCTGCCACTTTATCTGCTGCCTCCTGGTCTGCATCTGCGGATACCTCTTCAGATGCAGAAGATGCGCTTACGCTGCTGCTTGCTGCTGTGGTGTCTTCCTCAGATGCGGAAGATGCACTTACGCTGCTTGTTGCTGTGCTGCTTGCGCTGCTGCTGGATGCGTTGCTGCTTCCGCATGCGCCGAGCATAGATGTTACCATAGCTGCTGAAATTAAAGCGACTACAAGTTTCTTTTTCATTTTTGTTTTCCTCCCATTTGCTGGTATCTTTGCAACAACCAATATCGGGGACGTTTTACATTTCAAACTATGAGAAACACGCTCCGCGAGTTTCTCAAGTTATCGCGGCAGTCGCTAAGGTCTCGTGCAAGCACGGACTTTGGCTCGTTGCCCGCGTAAATAGAAAGAAGCCCTTTCGTTTTTCAACGAGGGGCTTCCAGTATTTTCATCACAAAGAAAACCATCTCACCCGCTGTGGGGCAAATGTCCGCTTTCCTGTTTTGTACTGCCAGTTCCTCGTGGCACGAACGTAACGTTCCTGTACTGCGAAAGGCAGGTCTCCCGGCTCATTGCTTCAGGATTTGACTCCAGCGCATCGGTCTCCTTCCCGGTTTCCCAGTGGATCATTCCCCTGCTTGCAAAATACGGTGACGAGTTCGTGCAGGATTCACACCTGCTTCCCTTTTCACCGGACACGCATGTCCGACACCTTACACATCGATATTTAATTGTTTTTTCTTTAACGACTGTTAGTGTAGCACATCGTCTTTTCTCTGTCAAGTGCTGTAAAATCAGGAAATCCGGCCATTTTCCATTTCATATACCACATCCGCGACGTTCATCGTGGACACTCTGTGCGATACGAGCACAATGGTTTTCTCTTCTGCCGATTCTTTCAGGGATTTCAGAATAATTCCTTCATTTAAGGAATCAAGATTCGATGTCGGCTCGTCCAGCAGGATCATGGATGCGTCATGCAGGAATGCCCGCGCGATACCGATCCGCTGTTTTTCTCCGCCGGACAGCGTATCGCCGAGTTCTCCGACTTCGGTGTCGTAGCCGTTTGGCAGTGTCATGATGAAATCATGTATGGACGCCTTCTTCGCCGCCTCCATAATTTCTTCCCGCGTCGCGCCGGGTTTTGCAATAGCGATGTTGTTCGCAATCGAATCGTGGAACAGATGTGTCTCCTGCGTCACATAGCTTTCCATATCGCGCAGATACTTCGTCGGGATTTCGCGGACATCGGCTCCGTCCACGGAAACGCGCCCCGTCTGGACATCCCAGAAGCGCATCAGAAGTTTTAAGATCGTCGATTTTCCGGAACCGCTCGCGCCGTGGATGCCGGTGATTTTTCCCGGTTCCAGTTTCAGCGAATACTGATCCAGAATCGTCTCGTCTTCGTAGGCAAACGTTACATTCTGCGCCTCGGCTCCTGCAAATGCGTGGTCACCGCCGGATGCCGCATCTCCCGGAATTTCTTCCACCAGCGGCGCTTCCTCGAGAAGGGAAAGCACACGCTCGCCGCTTGCCAGCGTCTGATTCAGGTTATTCGACAGGCTGGACAGCGCCACGACCGGGCCGAAGGAACCCATCATCGCGATTGTGCAGGTCAGGACTCCCTCAAATCCGATCCCGCCTTTCGTGTAAAGATAGATCGTCAGTGCCAGCATGCCGAACGATGCCAGAAGAATCACCATGTTGGTGACAGACCGCTGGGAGCCTTCCATGCGGCTTAAGTTTTCCTGCACAGAAGTCAGTTCTTTCGACCGCCCTGACATCTGCTCTTTCCGTTTTTCGCCCTGTCCGTACTGAATCGTCTCGTCGAGGCCACGCAGGGAATCCAGCACGAAGCTGTTCAGCTCGCCAAAGCCTGTCCGGAACTCCATTCCTTTCTGGCTTCCGCGCTTTCCGTTCCACATCGGGATCACAACGCCGACCGTCAGATACGCCGCAAGTGCAAGCAGCCCTGCCAGAACATGGTATCTTCCAATGAAGCATACCATAATCAAAGAAGTTAATGCTGCAATCGCAATCGGGGAAATCGTATGCGCATAGAATACTTCCAGAAGTTCGATATCGGTTGTGATAATCGAAATCAGATTTCCTTTGTCCCGTCCTTCCAGCTTCGCCGGGCAGAGCTTCCGCAAAGCTGCAAACACTTTATGGCGGATGATCGCCAGCAGTTTAAAAGCAATAAAGTGGTTGCAGTACTGCTCCGCATAATGCAGAATGCCGCGCAGCACCGCGATCACGATCATCACCGTGAGTATCGTTTTTACCGGGGTATGTACAAGCCACATGTTTTGCACCGAAAGGCTCGTCCCTGCCGCGCCCGTCAGTAAGCCATGCACGATGACCTGTCCTGCCAGAATCGTCAGGAAGATCGCACATAAATATCCCATTGTTCCAAGAATAATTGCCGCCATCATAATATGAAGCAATGGCTTCACCAGCCCGATCAGGCTTCCCATAATCCGGAGGGCGCTTCTGCGTTTTGCTGTATTTTTCTTCTCGTGCATCATGCATTCCCCTGCTTTCCATAGTTTTCCAGTACCATCTGGCTGTCGTACAGATGACGGTATGCGCCGTTCTGTTCCATCAGTTCCGCATGCGTTCCACGCTCGCAGATGGTACCGTTTTTCAGGAAATAAATCTGATCTGACTGTACGACGTTCGCAAGGCGGTGGGAAATCAGCAATACCGTTTTCGTCTTTGCGAGTTCATGAATCACATTCATGATCAGCTCTTCACTCTCGACATCAATATTCGATGCGGCTTCATCAAAGATATACACCGCACTGTCGCTCCGAAGCAGCGCCCGCGCAATCACAAGACGCTGGCACTGGCCGCCGGAGAGGTTTCCTGCTTTTTCGAGAAGCTCTGTCTGCAGTCCGTTCTGTGTCTGTAAGAATCCCAGCAGATTGACTTTCTGCAGAACCGCCTCCATCTCCTCCTTCGTCGCATCCGGTTTCGCCATGCGCAGGTTCTCTTCTACGGTTCCTTTAAATAAGTAACTGTTGTGGCGGACCAGAACAACGTGCTTCATCAGATCCGTCTCATTGACTTCCGAGAGCGGCACGCCGCCCAGGGTGATGCTTCCCGCATATCCGCGGTTCTTTGCCGCAAGGATGCCCGCGATCGTACTCTTTCCGCAGCCGGATTCGCCGACCAGTGATACAAAACTGCCCGCCGGGAGCGTCAGGTCAATGCCTTTTAAGATTTCCCGGTCCTCTTCATAGGAAAAATGTACATCCTCCAACACGACATCCAGCGGTCCGTCCGGCAGCGTCCGCTCTCCCGTCTGCGGCTCCGGCAGATCGAGGATTTTGAAAATCTTGTCACTCGCCGCCATGCCGTTCATCGCGATGTGGAAGAATGATCCGAGCAGACGAAGCGGCAGGAAAAACTCGCTCGCCAGCAGCACAATGCAGAGCGTGCCGGACACGGTGAGGTTTCCTTTCAGAAATTCCGATACCGCCATCGCCATGCCAACCGCCGCGCCGCCGTATGCTACGATGTCCATCACGCTCGTTGAGTTGAGCTGCATCGTCAGAACTTTCATCGTGATCCGGCGGAAGTTCTGGGATTCCACATCCATCTCGTCGGCTTTCTGCTGGTCGGCCTGATAGATTTTTAAGGTCGTCAGACCCTGCAGATTTTCAAGGAACGAATCGCCGAGCCCTGTGTAAATACTCCAATATTTGTTCAGCAGCTTCTTCGCAATCTTCTGCACAACCACAATCGAAATCGGGATCAGCGGCACACAGATCAGAAGAATCACGCTCGCTTTCATGCTCACCCGGCAGAGGATGGCGAACAGCGTGAGCGGCGCAATCAGGCTGTAGAACAGCTGCGGAAGATACTTTCCAAAATAGGTTTCGAGCTGCTCCACGCCTTCCGTGGATACCTGTACGACCTCCGAGGATGATACCTGTTCGCTGTAGGATCCCCCCAGTTTCAGCATTTTCTCATAAATTTTTTCACGCAGAATCCGTTTCACATCCACACACGCAAGATACGAAGACCTCGCACCCATCCGCTCGCAGAAAAAGCGGATCACAACAACAATTGCCAGCATAAAAACCGTCCGTTTCACAGCCGTCGCCGTTACCGCGCCATACACAACCCGCTCCAGCAGATCGGCAATCGTAAATACCGCGATCACCTGCGACAGAAGCGCCGCCCACTGCCACAGAATCGTGTACACGATATACTTTTTCGCGTGGGACAGCAGCCCCACCAGTCTTGTTTTAATCATAAGTACCTCTCTTTTATGCTTTTGCTTTTCGCTTCTCTCTCATGCTGCAGATTAAATGCCAGATAGCTAAAATCGGATGATACAGCAGCATCCTCGGCCCCGAAAACCGCATAACGGCGCGGATCTTTTCCCGCATTTCCGGCTTGTAGCAGTGTACTTTGCAGTTTGCGCAGAATGTTTTCTGTTCCATGAAGGGACATTTCTGGCTCCGCTGTTTTGCATAGTCCGCTAATTTCTGACATTCCGGACACATCCCGCCGGATGCATGCCCCTCTTTTCCATGGTTCTTCCGGCAGTACAGGCGGATCATCTCTTCCACGACGTACTGTTCTTTCTGCCGCTTTTTTTCTACTTTGTTCATTTTGTTTCTCCTAGGATATGATCTTCTGTTTTTACGGTTTTGACCCGCAGGAAGAAATACAAAATATGGCACATCCATACCACAGCAATACAGATTCTTCCGATCGGCATATTCTTCATAGCAAAAAAGCCGATCGCCATCACAACCGTTACCATCCCGATAATTTTACATTTCGTTCCTACCGTCATCGCCCGATGCTGTACGAAGCTGTCGAGATGCTTCTTATATAATTGAGTTCCAATAAACCAGCTGTGCAGCCGTTCCGAACTTTTCGCAAAGCAGAACAGGGTCGCCATATAGAATGGAACTGTCGGCAGAATCGGAAGCACAATGCCGATGGTGCCAAATCCCAGGCACAGAAAGCCGAGTACGATCCAAAATATTTTAAATGGACTCTTCATAATTTTCCTCCTTTCTCACCGAATATTAAAATAGAAAAATAGCCGCTCATGGTTCTTGCGAATACATGAGCGGTTAGTTGTCGCTTACGCTAGTTATAGATTAACATTATTTAACTTTCATGTCAAACACATTTCACTCCTGAGAGAACGCTCCTCTGCTTGCAGAATAACTGCTGTTATTTCAACTCACGAAGTGTGATACATCATACTCTAAATAATTCCGCCAATGTTTGAAGATTCAACTCACGGAGGGCGACAAAGGAATCGGGCCGGTTGTGTGGGGACGCATCATTTCAACTCACGCCCTCACGGAGGGCGACTTAGAATTTTTCGGATTATTAAAAGGAGATGATATTTCAACTCACGCCCTCACGGAGGGCGACCATCAACCTGCCGCCACTGGCTCTCCGGTCTCTTATTTCAACTCACGCCCTCACGGAGGGCGACTCCATTGGTTATTTTTTTTGCGCACCAAGCGATATTTCAACTCACGCCCTCACGGAGGGTGACTTTAAAACTATCAAAAGGTGGTCGATTGACTATCATTTCAACTCACGCCCTCACGGAGGGCGACGCAGACATTTTCTGTAGGTTTCTTCGTCAAAAAATTTCAACTCACGCCCTCACGGAGGGCGACCTCGGCCAGAGTTTCCACCGATGCTGTAGAAGTTGCATTTCAACTCACGCCCTCACGGAGGGCGACTGATGAAGCTCCCGTTTTGCTCCATTGATTTCATTTCAACTCACGCCCTCACGGAGGGCGACGCCACTGTCCAAGACCTCTGAGCATTCCGTAATATTTCAACTCACGCCCTCACGGAGGGCGACAAGTACGAAGAAGAATATGGTGTACGGTTTCATATTTCAACTCACGCCCTCACGGAGGGCGACTTCCATTTTCCCATCCAGGATAAGTCGTTCCCCATATTTCAACTCACGCCCTCACGGAGGGCGACGATAGCTCAAGGTGAAGATAATTAAAAGGAGACATTTCAACTCACGCCCTCACGGAGGGCGACTATACTGAAGCGTATTGTGGGTACGATCCCCACACATTTCAACTCACGCCCTCACGGAGGGCGACTGTCTGCACCAATACAGTTTTACGTGTGTCTCACATTTCAACTCACGCCCTCACGGAGGGCGACCATTTTTCTTTGACTGTGTCCCAATTCTTCCATATTTCAACTCACGCCCTCACGGAGGGCGACGTTTCGGTCTGCCGGATGAGG